>NZ_JBISWJ010000076.1:0-129405 GCF_044462225.1 Kocuria kalidii
CCGCCGCGGTGCTGACCGGGGCCGGTGGCTACTTCTTCTTGCCGCCGGTGGTCTCCTCCAGCTTGAGGGCGACGCCGAGGGCGAAGAAGGTCGGGGCCCACTCGCCCACGAACAGGCCCCAGCGGTCGGCCTGGGCCTTGTCCTTGGACTTGCTGAAGTCCACGGCCCAGGAGGTGAAGGACAGGCCGATGGACACGAAGCCCGCCATGTAGGCGTGCTCGCTGCGGATGCCGAAGTCCTGGAGTGTGCTGAGCATGTGTCTGCCTCTTTCGGATTGCTGGTCGGGTGCGGTGCTGGGAGTTCCAGTCTCACACGATCGGCCCGAACAGAAAAGCAGGCTGATCAAAAAGAGCGCTGAGCGGTGGTTCGCAACGCATGGGATGCCGGCGCGTCCGCCGCACGGGACGAGTGCCGATGTGGGCGGATGTGGGGTCGTCCGAACGGGCATTAACAGATGCAAAAAACTGTTTCCTCATGCAAACTGATCCATACCCGACCCGGTGGACACCACCGCGGCGGGGCGGACGTCGAACCGGTCGGGGGGCCGGTGGCGTCCACGACCCGGGGGCGAGGGAGCATCCGGGCCGGGCCGATGATCTCTGGGGGGAAACATGTTGCCATCCGTCGTGGGTGCTCTGCTGAGCACCGTCGTCCTCGTCTACGTCCTGTCGAACGCGAACTACACGCGCCACAAGCGCTTCATCGAGGGCGCCAGGACGCTGCGCCGGTCCATCGTCGTCGTCTACGCGGTGCTGCTGGTGCTCAACCTGTGGTGCGCCACGATCATGCCCTCGACGTTGATCTGCGACGGGATCGCGGTGGCGACCCTGGTCGCCACCGGCTCCTTCGGCTTCGTCATCGCCGAACGGAGGATCCCCGCGACCACCGTGGTCGAGCGGCGGAGGGTGCTGGCCGTCGGGGCCCACCCGGACGACCTCGAGCTCGCCTGCGGGGCGACCCTGGCCAAGCTGGTGGACACCGGCCACGAGGTCCGCGGCCTGGTGATGAGCTCCGGCGAGGTCGGCGGCAACGAGAGCCTGCGCCCGGCCGAGGCCCAGCGCGGCGCCGCGTTCCTCGGACTCACGGGTCTGCGCGTGCACGACTTCCCCGACACGAAGCTGGAGACCGTCAGCAACGACATGGTCCGGGCCATCGAGGCCGCGATCCGGGAGTTCGAGCCGGACGTGATCTTCACCCACTCCGCCCACGACCAGCACCAGGACCACTACGCCGTGCACCAGGCCACCCTGCGCGCCGCGCGGGCCCACCACTCGATCCTGTGCTTCGAGTCGCCGTCGGTGACCCGGGAGTTCAACCCGTCCGTGTTCGTGGACATCGACGGCTACGTCGACGTCAAGGTCGAAGCCGTGCTGGCCCACCGGAACCAGGCCGGCAAGCCCTACATGACCCCCGGGCGGGTCCGCGGTCTGGCGGCCTTCCGCGGGGCGCAGGCGAAGAACGTCAACGCGGAGGGCTTCGAGCCGGTCCGGCTGCTCGGCTCCGCGATCGGCGACCTGTAGACGGCCCCGCGGGGACTCGGCGGCGGCCCGGCCCGGCGTCGTTCAGACCGGGCCGGAGCTGCCGGCCGGGTACTCGACCAGGGGGACCCGCCCGTCCTCGAAGGCGGCCAGCACCTCGTCGACGATCCGCCACCCCTGCTCGGCCGCGTCCCCGCGGACGCTGAAGGTGTGGTCGCCCTCGAGGACGCCCCGCAGCACGCTGCCGTAGGCGGTCAGGCCCGGCCGCGCCATCCCGGACGAGAGCGTCACCCGCGTCATCCCGCGGGAGTCGAAGGGTCCGCCCACGTTCAGCTCCAGGCTCAGCTGCTCCTCCTCGAGGCCCATGCGCAGCACGTCCGGGGCGACGTCGCCGGCGCGGGGCAGCTGCTCGTAGTCGTGCGGCGGCCGGCGGAACGTGATCGCGATCTCCTGGCGCGGGGCGCCGACGGCCTTGCCCGAGCGCAGCGTGACGGGCACGCCGTTCCAGCGCCACGTGTCGACCTCGAGGACCACCTGGGCGAACGTCTCCGTTCCGCGGTCCGGGTCCACCCCCTCCTCGGCCGTGTAGTCGGGCAGCTCGCGGCCGTCCACGCTGCCGGCGCTGTAGCGGCCGCGGGCCGCGGCCCCCGCGACGTCGTCCCCCCAGGGCTTCGCGGCCCGCAGGACGTGGCTGGTCAGGGTGGGGATCTCCACCTGGTCGAACGACGAGGGCGGCTCCATCATGACGAGCGCCATCACCTGCAGCAGGTGGGACTGGATCATGTCCCGCAGCGCCCCCGTGGCGTCGTAGAAATCCGCGCGGCCCTCCAGGCCCAGGGTCTCCTCGAAGACGAT
Organism: Kocuria kalidii; assembly: GCF_044462225.1. Classification (NCBI taxonomy): domain Bacteria; kingdom Bacillati; phylum Actinomycetota; class Actinomycetes; order Micrococcales; family Micrococcaceae; genus Kocuria; species Kocuria kalidii. Next base: position 2,334 of record NZ_JBISWJ010000076.1, read on the forward strand.
CTCCACGGACTCCACGTGCTCCCGGTTCATGAGCGGCTCCAGCAGCCGGTTGGCGAAGCGCAGCCCCACGAAGTTGAGCACGGCCGGCATGCCCAGGAAGTGGTCCACCCGGAAGGTCCGCTCCTCCGGGACGAGCCGGGCCACGAGCCGGTTCAGCTCCCGGGCCGTCTCCGCGTCGGAGCCGATCGGCTTCTCGAGGGCCAGGACCAGGTCCTCCGGCAGGTCGAGCTCCGCCATCACCTCGCAGGCCCGCGCGGTGGCCGACGGCGGCAGGGCGAAGTACAGGCACACCGGCCCCTCGACGTCGTCGAGCAGGCCCCGGAGGTCCTCGGGGTCGGTGACGTCGCACGCGAGGTACCGCGCCGTCCCACGGGTGTGCTCCACCGCGGGCCCCGACGCCCCGACGGAGGCGAAGGCCTCCGCCACGACCTGCGTCCAGTCGACGTCGGCCTCGGGGCTGCGCGAGGATCCGACGACGTCGATCCGGAGCTCCGGGGCCGAGGTCAGGAGCGTGCCCAGCCCCGGCAGCAGCAGGCGGGACGTGAGGTCGCCGGTGGCGCCGATGATGACGAGAGTCCTGATCTTGTCCATGCCAGCACGCTACCCCGGCCCCGCGGGCCACGCCTCCTGCGCTCCGGGACGCCCTCCGGCCCCCTCCGGCCCCCTCCGGCCCCGTCCGGCGCTCCGGGTGCGGTCGTGCTCCGGCGTCTCCCGTGCTCCGGCGTGCCCGGTGTGCCCGCGCCTCCCGTGCCGTCCGTCCCGTGTCCTCCGTGACGGCGGCGCCGTGTCCAGCGGGAGTTCGGCGTCGGCTGGTTGAATGGGTGGATGAGCGACGACGCGACCCGGCCCCCCTCCACCCATCTGGAGGACTACGCCCTCCTCTCCGATCTGCACACCGGCCCGCTCGTGTCCCGGGACGGCAGCGTCGACTGGCTGTGCTTCCCCCGCTTCGACTCCCCGTCGGTCTTCGCGGCCCTCCTGGGCACGCCGGAGGACGGGCGCTGGAGGCTCGCCGCCGTCGACGGGGAGGTGACGTCTCGGCGCTACCTGCCGCGCACCTTCGTGCTCGAGACGACGTGGCGCACCCCCACCGGGACCGTCGTGGTCACCGACTTCCTGCCCCCGGTGGGGGCGCGGGACGACCACCCGGACCACGCCGACCTCGTCCGGCGGGTCGAGTGCGTCTCGGGCACGGTCGAGGTGGAGCACGACCTGCGGATCCGCTTCGACTACGGGCGCGCCCTGCCCTGGACGCGGCGGGTCGACATCGACGGCAACGGCACGTGCGGGCTGCTCTCGATCGCCGGTCCCGACGCCCTGCTGCTGTCCGGCCCGATGCTGCACCCCCAGGACTCCCCCCGCGCCGACGCGATCGAGGAGGCGGCCGCGGCGGAACCGGGGCGCCCCGACGACGACGAGGGCGCGGTCTCCGGCCGGCTGGGCGGGCGCTTCCCCCTGACCGCCGGCGAGTCCCACGACTGGGTGCTGACCTGGTACGAGTCCCACCACGACGTCCCGATGCCGGTGGACCCGGGCGGGGCGCTGGACCGGGCGGTCTCCTTCTGGACCGAGTGGTCCTCCCACGTGGGCACGCACAAGCGCCACGAGCAGGCCGTGCTGCGCTCGCTGCTCGTGCTCCGCGCCCTCACCCACCGCGGCACCGGGGGGATCGTGGCGGCCCCCACCACCTCGCTGCCCGAGGAGTTCGGCGGGGTGCGCAACTGGGACTACCGCTACACCTGGCTGCGGGACGCGGCCCTGACCATCGAGGTGCTCGTCGCCCACGACTTCACCGACGGTGCGCTGCACTGGCGGAACTGGCTGCTGCGGGCCGTGGCCGGGGACCCCGACCAGGTCCAGATCATGTACGGCCTGGCGGGGGAGCGGCAGCTGCCCGAGACCGAGCTGGACCACCTCGGCGGGTACGAGGGATCGACCCCGGTGCGGGTCGGCAACGGCGCGGTGGACCAGTACCAGGCGGACGTCGTCGGAGAGGTCATGCTCGCGCTCGCCGCGCTCCGGGACGCGGGGGTGGAGGAGGACCGGTGGTCGTGGGGGCTGCAGAAGAACCTGCTGCGCTTCTGCGAGCGCCACTACGACCGGGCCGGCCACGGGATCTGGGAGATGCGCGGGCCCTCCGCGTTCTTCGTGCACGGGCGCGCCATGATGTGGGCCGCCTTCGACCAGGGCGTGCGCGCCGTGGAGCAGCACGGTCTGAGCGGCCCGGTCGAGCGGTGGCGCGAGCTGCGGGACCGGCTGTGCGCCGAGATCATGGAGCACGGCTTCGACGCCGAGCTGAACACGTTCACGCAGACCTACGACAACACCGAGGTGGACGCCTCGCTGCTGCAGCTGCCGCACACGGGCTTCGTGGCCTACGACGACCCGCGGATGCTCGGCACCGTGGCGCGGATCGAGCGGGACCTGCGGGGGGAGCACGGGCTGGTGCACCGCTACCGGACCGCCTCCGGCCTGGACGGTCTCGAGGGCGACGAGTACCCCTTCCTCATCTGCACGTTCTGGCTCGTGGAGCAGTACGCGCGCAGCGGCCGGGTGGACGACGCCGGGGAGCTGCTGGAGCAGCTCGCGGGCTACGCGAACGACCTCGGTCTCTACGCCGAGGAGTACGACCCCGTCAGCGGGCGGCTCGCGGGGAACTTCCCGCAGGCGTTCAGCCACCTCGGCTTCATCCGCGCCGTCGACGCCGTGGTGCGGGCGCGCGCCGGTGAGGACAGTGCGGAGCGGTTCCGGTCGTAGGCGCGGGCCCCGGTGCCGGGTGCCCGCCCGGTGCGGGCTTCGGGCTCGGGGGCGGCCCGGGCACCCCGCGCGGGGCAGGCGCCGGGCGCCGGGCAGGCGCCGGGTGCCGACCACGGGCCGGATGGAGTAGAACGGGGAGCATGAGCACCCACGACCCGACCGCCGACCTGCCCGCCGACCTGACGGACGGTCTCGAAGTGGAGCATGCCGTCCCGGTCGGCGGCGGTGACACGGCGGCGGCCTTCCGCCTCGAGACGGCCCGGGGTCCCCTGTTCGTCAAGACGATGGCCGATCCGCCCGCCGGGATGATGGCGGCGGAGGTCGCCGGGCTGCGCGCACTGCGCGAGCACGCACCGACGTCCCTCGGCGTGCCGGAGGTCGTGCGCTGGACGGAGGACGGCATCGTGCTCGAGTGGATCGACGAGGGCCGGGGCCGGCACCGGCCCGATACCGAGGAGGAGTGCGGGCGCGGGCTCGCGGCGCTGCACCGGGCGGAGGGGACGGCCTTCGGCGGGCTGGACCCGGAGCTGCCCGGGAGGATCGGGTCCTTCGAGGTCGACCTGTCGCCGACCCAGGACTGGGCGGCCTTCCTGCTCGACCGCCGGATCCGTCCGCTCCTGCGAGCCGCGGTCGCCGCCGGGCGGATCGCCCCGCGCGCCGCGGACCTGCTCGAGGAGCTCGCCCCGCGGTCCGAGGAGCTCGCCGGACCGGAGGAGCCGCCGACCCTCGTGCACGGAGACCTGTGGGCGGGGAACCGGCTCGTGGACGCCGGCGGGCGCAACTGGCTGATCGATCCGTCGGCGTACTGGGGGCACCGCGAGGTCGACATCGCGATGATGCTGCTGTTCGGCGGTTTCGGCGAGGACTGCCTGGCCGCCTACGACGCCGAGCACCCGCTCGCGCCCGGCTGGCAGGAGCGGGTGCCGTGGTACCAGCTGCCGCCGCTGCTGGTGCACGCCGTCCGGTTCGGCGGTGGCTACGGGGACGCGACGCTGCGGGCGCTGCTGCGGCTGCGCGGCTGACCGTCGGCGCTCTGCCGCTCCTCGCCGTCCCGGACGCCGCCGCGCCGGCGGAAGTACGCCGTGGCCAGCACCACCAGGACCGCCGCCGCGGCCGCGGCCCACGCCAGGAGCATCGACTGCGGCTGGTCCGTGGCCCGGCCGACCGCGATCCAGGACAGCCCCCACGCCGAGGCGGCGGCCACGGCCCAGCGGCCGCCGACCCGCCTCTGGACGGCGGCGACGACCGCGGCCAGCACGAGCACGACGGCGACGCCGATCCACTCGGCGCCCCGGCCCTCCTGCGGCACGCCCGAGTCCACGAGAGCAGCCGCCACGTTGGCGGCCGTCGCGACGGACACCCAGCCCAGGTAGAGCCCGAAGGTGCCGTCCACCACGACCGTGTCGAGCGGACCTCGCCGGCCCGGAACACGCGTCAGACGGTCCACCAGCAGACCCAGGACCAGGACCAGGGCGACGATGACCACGACGCTGACCCAGATCCAGCCCTGCTGGGTGACGAGCAGCCAGCCCGCGTTGAGGAGCATGGACGCCGCCGCGAGCCAGCCGGTGGCGCGGGCCCGGGGGTCCGTGGCCCGCGAGGGCAGCCACTGCCAGACGGTGTAGGCGAACAGTCCCAGGTAGATCACCGACCAGATCGAGAACGCCGTGCCGGCCGGCGCGAGCAGGGTCGCGTCCGCCGCGAGGCTGCCGCCGGAGGACTCCGCGACCCGGGTGCCGAAGATGCCGATCCCGACGAGCGTGCCCAGGACGCACGCGACCTCGCTGACCGTGACCACCACCTGGCGGGTGCGGTCCGCGGCGGTCGGCCGGGAATCGGGATGTCGGGCGGGGGAAGCGGTCACGGCGGCGGGGCCTTTCTCGGGTGGCACGGGTCGCGGGGTGTGGAACCTCGATCTCCACGGTAGGCCCCGGACCTGATCGCCGCCAGGGACGGTGCGGCACCCGCGGAGCCGCCGGCTGACCTGCGGGGTCCCCGGCTGACCTGCGTCTTCGGCGGACCGGTGTCCTCTGCGCCCGGCCGGGCCGTGCCCCTAGAGTTGCCGGATGGAACCCAACCAGAACCCCCGGCCCGTCGTAGGACTCCTCGGCGCCACCGGCATCACCGGGCGCGTGGCGCTGACCCACCTCCTGGCGCGGGCGCCCGAGGCGGGGGCGGACGTCGTCGTCGGCGCCCGGGACCCCGAGCGCGTGCGCGCCCTGTGCGCCGAGCGGGACCTCCCCGCCCCCGAGGTCCTGCCCGCCGACATCGCCGACCCCGACTCGCTGCGGGCGTTCGTGCGCCGGGTCGACGTGCTGGTGAACCTCGCCGGTCCCTACACCCGGCTGGCGCCGCCGGTGCTCGCCGCGTGCGTCGCGGAGGGCACCCACTACGTCGACGTGACCGGCGAGTCCCAGCTCGCCCACCGGACCGACCGGGACCTGCACGAGGCCGCGCGGGCCGCCGGGGTCGCGATCGTGCACACGGCGGGCTTCGAGGCCCTGCCCGCCGACGTCCTCGTCGACGCCGCCCGCCGGCACGCCGCCGCCCGCGGCGAGGTCCTGCGCACCGCGGACCTCGTGACCTCCGTGTGCACCCCGCCGGGGACCGGCTTCTCGGAGTCGGTCTCGGGCGGGACCGTGCAGAGCCTCGTCGAGGTCCTGCGGGACCCCGACCCCGCCCGCACCGGGGACGTCGCCGCCCGTCTCCCGGAGCCTGCCCCGGGCACCGGGACGGCGTCGGACCCCGACGCCGTGCGGGCGTTCAGCCCGCTGCGCCTGCGCGCCCGGACCGCCGACGGCCGGGTGCTCGCGCCCATGAGCCCGCTCGCGGCGATCAACCCCCCGGTGGTGCACCGCACCCAGGCCCTCAGCCCCGTGGCCGGGGCCGCCGCCCACCCCGTCGCGTTCCGCGAGGCCACGGCCATGGGCCGCTCGGGCGGGCCCCGGGGGGCCGGGCGCCTCCTCGCGGCGGAGGCGGTGGCCGCCTTCCAGACGTTCGCCGGGCTCGCCACCGGCCTGCCGCACCCGGTGCGCGCGCGGCTCGCCGACGTCCTGGCGGGAGTGCTGCCGCAGGTGGGGACGGGCCCGGAGGGCGACGTCCTCACCGGCTGGTCGTGGACCACCCGCGGCGTGTTCACCACCCACGAGGGGAGCAGCTTTCCCGCCGTGCTCGAGGCGCAGGGCAATCCCGGCTACGGCACCACCCCGTGGCTGACCACGGAGCTCGCCCTCCGCATGGCGGTGCGCGGCGTCCCCGACGCCGCGCTCGGCTCGACCACGCCCGCCCTCGCCCTGGACGGCGACGTCGACGCCCTGCGGCCGGCCCGGGTGCACATCACGGTCGGCTGAGCCGGGTGCACATCACGGTCGGCTGAGCACCGTGGGCCGAGCGCGCACCGGCCCCCGTCCCTCGGGAGGGACGGGGGCCGGTGGGAGACCCGGGTGTCCGGGACTACGGCTTGAGCACCACCTTGATGCAGCCGTCCTCCTTCTTCTGGAACTTCTCGTACATCTCCGGCGCCTGGTCCAGCGGTACCTGGTGGGTCGCCAGGTCGAGCACGCCCAGCGGGTCCGACGGGTCGTCCACGAGCGGGAGCAGGTCGTCGATCCACCGCTTCACGTTGCACTGGCCCATGCGCAGCTGGAGCTGCTTGTCGAACATCGTGAGCAGCGGCAGCGGGCTCTTCGTGCCGCCGTACACACCGCTGAGCGAGATCGTGCCGCCGCGGCGGACGGCGTCGATGGCCGTGTAGACGGCGTCGAGCCGGTCCGTGCCGACGGTCTCCATGGCCTTGCGGGCCAGGGGGCCCGGCAACAGCCCGACCGCCTGGTGGGCCATGCCCGCCACCGGCGAGCCGTGCGCCTCCATCCCGACAGCGTCCACCACGGAGTCCGGCCCGCGGCCGTCCGTGAGGTCCTTCAGCCGCTCCGCCACGTCGCCGGAGGACTCCATCGTCTCGATGCCGTGGCGCTCGGCCATGGCCCGGCGCTCGGCGACCGGGTCCACCGCGAACACGCGGTAGCCCAGGTGCCGGCCGATCCGGGCGGACATCTGGCCGATCGGGCCCAGGCCCAGCACCGCGAGCGAGCCGCCCTCCGGGGGAGCGGCGTACTGCACGGCCTGCCACGCGGTGGGCACCACGTCGGAGAGGTACAGGTAGCGCTCGTCCTCACCCGTCTCGGGGACCTTGACGGGCCCGTAGTCGGCGTGCGGCACCCGCAGGTACTCGGCCTGGCCGCCCGGCACCGAACCGTACATGCGGGAGTAGCCGTAGATGGCGCACCCGCTGTTGTACTCCCGGACCTGGGTGGTCTCGCACTGCGACTGCAGCCCCTGGCTGCACATGTGGCAGCGCCCGCAGGAGATGTTGAACGGGATCACGACGCGGTCGCCGGGCTTGAGGTCCGTGACGGCCGAGCCGACCTCCTCCACGATGCCCATGGGCTCGTGGCCGACGATGTCGCCCTTGTCCATGAACGGGCCCAGCACCTCGTACAGGTGCAGGTCCGACCCGCAGATCCCGGACGAGGTGATCCGGACGATCGCGTCCGTGGGCTCCTGGATCTGCGGATCCGGAACCTCCTCGACGCTCACCGAGCGCTTTCCCTGCCATGTCAGAGCCTTCATCGATCCTCCTTCTCAGAGCTGTCCCCCCGGGTCGGTTGGACAGCATGCTGATCTGTTCGGTCGGAACGATCCTACAAGCCGGTGCCCCGCTCCGAACAGTGCGCCGGTCCGGCCGGCGGCCCGGCGGCCGGGTCCACGGCCGCCGTCCTCCCGGCATTCCCGGCGGCGTTCCCGTCGCTGTTCCTGTCGGCGTTCCCGTCCTCCGTCCCGGCTGCGCCGCCGCTCGGCCCACCGTTCGGCCCGGTTCCCGAGGTGCCGCCCGGCTCGTCGTTCGACGTGGCGCCCGGCTCGCTGCCGAGCTCGCTGCCGGGCTTGTCGTCCGATTCGCCGCGCAGGAAGTACGCACCGACCGAGCCGGCCAGGGTCGCGAAGACGGCCACCGAGTAGAGCGCCAGCACCACCTCCAGCACGCGGGGGAAGCCGCCCTGCGCCCCGAGCTCCCGGCCCGTGACCGTGGACATCGCCGCGTCGGAGAGCGCCAGGCCGTACCCCTCGTAGTAGCCGAGGAGGTAGAGCAGCTGGCTCGAGACCAGCACGACGACGCCGGTGACCGCAGCGAGCCAACCGATCCGGCTGGACAGCAGCTTCCCCGCCGAGCGCGAGCCCCGCACCCCGGCCGAGAGCACGCTCCCCGCCCGGGTCAGCCGGGTGAGCCGGAGCAGCCGGGCGGCCTGCAGGGCGCGGACGAAGCGCAGGAAGGGCAGCAGCAGGAACAGCACCTGCCACCAGTTGCGCTTCCAGAACCGGGCGGAGAACCGGGCGATGTACGCCCGGAGCAGGAACTCGCCGACGAACACGGCCCAGAAGAGCCAGCCGACCACGTTGAGGACGGCCACGAGCCCGGGGTCCTCGGCGAGCAGCTGGCCCAGCACCACGAACAGGAACAGGATGCCCAGCACGCCCATGGGCCGGTCGAGCCGGCGCGCGATCTCCTCCGCCAGGCCGAGCTGCTCGGTCTCGTCGACCGGCCGCCGGCCCTCGTGCCGCGCGTCGTCGTTCCTCGCCACTGCTGTTCCCTCCGCCGAGCCGTCCGGTCCCCGGGACCCACGGTAGGCCACGCGCTCGTGACGCGGTCCCTTGACCGCCCCTGCACGTCCGTTGACGGCGCGTGCAGTGAACCGTCCGAACCTCCGCCGGGAACTGTGCCCGGGGTCACACTGGGCGTGTTCCCACCCGGGGCCGCACCCGTTCCCGCCGAAGGAGTACCACCGTGCAGCAGTCCGCTCCCACCGCGCCACCGTCCGCTCCCAGCACCGCACCGCCCGGGCCCGACGGCCGTCCCGCCCGCGACCGCGGATGCGAGGGCTGAGCCGTGAGCACCGCACCGACCGCCCGCGACCGGGCCGCGGCGCACGGCCACGTCACCGAGAGCACGGGCCTGGAACGCCGGACCCTGACCGTCCCGTCGCTGGTCTTCCTGATCATCGCGGCCTCCGCGCCGCTCACGGTCCTGGCCGGAGGCGTCCCGTCCACGTTCGCCGTGACCGGCCTGCTCGGGGTGCCCCTCGGCTTCCTGGTCCTCGGCGTGATCCTCGCGCTGTTCGCCGTGGGCTACGGGGCGATGTCCTCGCGCATCACCAACGCGGGTGCGTTCTACGCCTACGTGGCCGACGGCCTGGGCCACCGCCAGGGCATCGGCGCCTCCTGGCTCGCCCTGATCAGCTACAACGCGATGCAGATCGGTCTCTACGGCATCTTCGGCTTCGTCCTGTCCTCCTTCCTGGAGGCGCGTCTGGGCCTGGCCGTGCCCTGGTGGGCCGCGGCCTTCGCCGGACTCGTCCTCGTGGGGCTGCTGGGCGTGAGCCGGATCGACCTCTCCGCCAAGGTGATCGCGGTCCTGGTCGCCCTCGAGTTCCTCGTGGTGATCGTGGTCGACGTGATCTCCCTGGGCGTCGCTCCCGAGGGCATCAGCGCCCAGCCCCTGATGCCCTCCGAGTTCTTCACCTACGGGATCGGCGCCGTGCTGTCCTTCGGGATCGCCGCGTTCATGGGCTTCGAGTCCGCCGCGATCTACAGCGAGGAGGCCAAGGACCCGGCGCGGGCCGTCCCGCGGGCCACGTTCACCGCGGTGGCCGTCATCTCGGTGTTCTACGCCTTCTCCGCGTGGGCCCTGGCCGTGGGGGTGGGCCCGGGCGGGATCGTGGGCGCCTCCCAGGAGTACGGGCCGGACCTCGTGTTCGTGTTCCTGGGCGAGCAGGGCGGAGCGCTGCTCGCGGACATCGCCCAGGTCCTGTTCATCACGAGCCTGCTCGCCGCGCTCATCGCCTTCCACAACGCGGTCGCCCGGTACTTCTTCTCGCTGGGCCGCGAGAGCGTGCTGCCGCGGTGGCTCGGCGCCGTCGGGCGGCGCAACCACGCCCCGGTGGCCGGATCCCTCGCGCAGAGCGCGCTCGCCGTGGTGCTCGTGACGGTCTTCGCGATCGCCGGGCAGGGCTCCGAGCTCGGCCCCCTCTTCCCGGTGCTGACGCTGTTCACCTGGCTGGTCAACGCGGGCGCCTTCGGGCTGGTCTTCCTGCTGGCCGTCACCTCCCTGGCGGTCATCGGGCACTTCCGGCGGGACCCGGGCGGGCGCTCGGCCTGGGTGCGCTGGATCGCCCCCGCGCTGTCCGCGGTGGGCCTGGGCACGGTCTTCGTCCTGGTCCTGGTGAACTTCGACGTCCTCATCGGCGCCGAGGGGCCCAGCCCCCTGGCCGTCGTCATGCCGGCGGTCATCCTGGCCGCCGGGCTCGCGGGCCTGCTCTGGGGCGAGTACCTCCGGCGCCACCGGCCCGAGGTGTTCGCCGGAGTGGGCTCGGGCCGCGCCGTGGAGGGCGGCGGATCCGTGCCGCAGCTGGACGCCCCGGACGCACCCGGCGCCCAGGAGGCCCCGGAGACGCCCGAGACCGCGGGCGTCGTGGGGGACTCGAGGGGCGGGCGGTGACCACCCCGGACCTCGGGGCGCCCGGGGCGGCCGGCGCGGTCGCGGCGAGCCGGGCGCCGCGACCGCCGGGCGGTCCGCCGGGGGCGCATCGCCGGGTCGGCGGCCCGCTCCGGGCGCCGCGACCGGTGGGATCGTTGCACCGGGCGGAGGCCCCGCTCCGGGTGCCGCGGCCGCAGGCCGACCTCCTCCGCGCGCTGCTCGTGCTGGGAACGGCCGCCTCGGTCGCCCTGCACGGGCAGATGGGCCTCGGCGGCGCCCACGGCCCCGGGTGGTCGGCGCTCATGGGGGTCATGGCGGTGCTGTGCCTGACCTGCCTGCCCGGCCTCGTCCGGACCGCCGACCCCGCGGGCACGGTGCGGATGACCATGGGCATGGCCCTGGCGATGGCGCTCGGCCACGTGCTGCTCCTCCCGCTGCTGGACGCGGGCTCCGGGGCGCACGGCCACCTCGGGCACCACGCGGACACCTCCGCCGTCTCCGCGGCGAGCACCGCCGGGGCGGGCCACGGCGGCATGCTCCTCGTGGTGGGGGTCGAGCTCGCCGTGGCCGTCGTCGCGGTCACCTGGCTCCGGCGACACAATCGGCGGATGACCTACCGTTCGGTATAGCATGGCGACCCAGATGTGATGCCGGTCACGGCCCGGGCCCCGGTGGTCCGGGCCCTGCCGGCCGCCGTGCCGGACAGGGAAGGGATCTGCCGAATGGTCACCACGAGGACCGGACCGGGGCCCGACGCCGCGAGCCCGGAGCTCGTGGCGTCCATCCAGGACTGGTCGCGCCTGACCTCGCGCTCCTTCGTCCCCCTGAGCTGCACGACCACGGCCGCACGGACCTTCCGGGCGGGTCTCGTGGGCCGGGAGGCCGGGAACCTGCACGTCTCGCACCTGCGGTTCTCGCCGCACGCGGTCGAGCGGGTGCCGACCGGCTCGGACGACGCCGGCGGCGGTCGCTTCAAGGTGAACCTGCAGCTCGAGGGGCGCTGCGTCGTCGAGCAGGACGGCCGGCGGAGCGTCCTGGACCCCGGCGACCTCACCCTCTACGACACCTCCGAGCCCTACCGCCTGGAGTTCCCCGAGGAGTCCCGGCTGCTGGTCCTGATGTTCGACCACCGCGTCCTCGACCTCCCGCCGGCCGCCGTCGCCCAGCTGCGCGCCTGCCGGCTCGGGCCCGAGGGCGCCGTGCACGACATGGTGGCGTCCTTCCTCCGGTCGATGGCGGACCACATGGAGGCCCTGGACGGGATGAACGGCCAGCGGCTCGGCAACTCCGCCCTCGACCTGCTCACCACCTCCTTCAACCTCGAGCTCGACGACCAGGTGGCGGCCTCCTCCCACGAGAAGGACCGGCTGCGGGCTCGCGTGCACGACTTCGTCGAGGCCAATCTCGCCCGGCCGGACCTCGGACCGACGACGATCGCCCGGGCGCACTACATCTCGGTGCGCCGGCTGCACCAGGTCTTCCAGGAGGAGGGCACCACGGTCTCCACCTGGATCCGCACCCGCCGGCTGGAGCGCTGCCGGCGGGCGCTCGAGGACCCCGTCGGCGCCGGGGTGCCCGTGGCGCGGATCGCCGCCCGGTGGGGCTTCCCCGACGCCGCCCACTTCTCCCGCGTGTACAAGGCCGCCTACGGCGTCTCCCCGTCCGCGGCGCGCGCCCGGGCCCTGGGCGGCTGACCCAGCCACCACCTGCCGGGGCGGGAGCACGGCCCGCGCCACGCGCACACCCACGGCGGCCTCGACCTGCTCAGGAACTCCGCCGCCGAGCACGGGTTCGCCGTCCTGGCGCCGTCCTCGCCGGGCTTTGTCCCGCCGGCGGGGCGACGCGGAACGCCGAGGATCTTCGTCTCCCACGGGACCGGCGACGAGACCCTCCCGGTCGACCGGACGAGCCGACGCATCGTGCCCCGGCTCGAGGAGGACGGCTACGACGTCACCTACGCCGAGTTCGCGGGCGGGCACACCGTTCCGCCCGAGATCGTGCGCCGGGCCGTGGAGTGGCTGGGCGGGCAGCAGCAGCTCGGGAGGCCGGCGTGACCCGGCCGGTCGCAGCGGTGCACCCGGCTCAGGAGATGCCGTTCTCCTGCAGCCACATCTCCAGCAGACCCAGCTGCCACAGCACGTTGGAGCGCAGCGGCGTGTGGTGCTGGTTGGGGTCGGCCAGCAGGGTCTCCACGACCTCCGAGTTGTAGAGCCCCCGCCGCACCGCCGCCGGGTCCGTCAGGGCGGCCTCGACCCGCTCGAGGGTCCCGCCCTCGAGGGTGCGGATCGCCGGCACGGGGAAGTAGCCCTTCTTCCGGTCGATCACCTCGTCCGGGACGATCCCCCGCGCCGCACGCTTCAGGACGCCCTTGCCGCCGTCGGCGAGCTTGAGCTCCGGCGGGATGCGCCCGGCGAACTCGACGAGCTCGTGGTCGAGGAACGGCACCCGGGCCTCGAGCCCCCACGCCATGGTCATGTTGTCGACGCGCTTGACCGGGTCGTCCACGAGCATCACCGTGGAGTCGGTGCGCAGGGCGGCGTCGACGGCGGTCTCCGCGCCCGGACGGCCGAAGTGCCGCTCGATGAACGCCGTCGGCGCGTCGTGGGTCGCCATCCACTCGGGGGAGAGCACCTTCGCGAGCCGGGACCACGGCCGGTCGAAGAACGACTCGGAGTAGGTCTGCCGGGCGTCGTCCCGCGCGACGTCGGCCAGCGGCGGGTACCAGTGGTAGCCGCCGAGCACCTCGTCGGCGCCCTGGCCCGACTGCACGACCTTGACGTGCTGCGAGACCTCCTCGCTGAGCAGGTAGAACGCCACGCAGTCGTGGCTGATCATCGGCTCGCTCATCGCGGCGACGGTCCGGTCGATCGCCGGGACCAGTCGCGCGTCGTCGATCGCGACCTGGTGGTGGTCGGTGCCGAAGCGGCGGGCCACGAGGGACGAGAACTCGAACTCGTCCCCGGACTCCTCGCCCCGGGACTCGAAGCCGATGCTGAACGTCCGCAGGTCCTCCTGGCCGCCCTCCGCCAGGAGGGCGACGACGAGGCTCGAGTCGATGCCGCCGGACAGCAGCACGCCCACCGGCACGTCCGCCACCATGCGCCGCTGCACGGCGGTGCGCAGCTTCTCGACGAGCCCGTCCTGCCAGTCCTGCTCGGACCAGTCCGAGCGGTCCTCGTCGCGGGTGAACTGGGGGTTCCAGTACTCGAGGTCCGAGGCCGAGCCGTCGGGCTCGACGGTGCGCACGGTCGCCGGGGGCAGCTTCCGGACGCCCTTCAGGACGGTGCGCGGGGCCGGGACCACCGAGTGGAAGGTGAGGTAGTAGGACAGGGCGGTGCGGTCGATCGAGGTGTCGACGCCCCCCGCCGCCAGCAGCGCCTGCACCGTCGAGGCGAAGCGCAGCCGTGCCCCCGTGTGGTCGACGTAGAGCGGCTTGATGCCCAGCCGGTCGCGCGCCAGGACCGTGCGCCCGCTCGTGTGCTCGGTGATCGCGAACGCGAACATGCCGTGGAACCGGTGCACGCACTCCCGGCCCCAGTGGTGGTAGGCCTTCAGGGCGACCTCGGTGTCCGAGGTCGAGAAGAACTCGTAGCCCATCCCGCGCAGCTCCTCGCGCAGCTGCCGGTAGTTGTAGATCATGCCGTTGAACACGATCGACAGGCCCAGCCGGGAGTCCACCATCGGCTGTCCGCCCGACGGGCTCAGGTCGACGATCCGCAGCCGGCAGTGGCCCATGGCCACCGGTCCCTGGGCCCAGACGCCCTGCCCGTCCGGGCCGCGGCCGGCCTGGGCGCACGTCATGCGGTGGATCGTGCCCGGGTCCGCGGCGGCACCGTCGAACCGGACCTCACCGGCGAGACCGCACATCAGCGCTCACCCCCGCTCCGGGGCGCAGGGCGGGTCGGGACCGGAGTTCCGTGGCGCGAGAGCATCTACCCATGTTAGGCGGCTCGGGGCCGGGCGCCGGTCACCGGGGTGACGGTCCGTCCGGTCACGGGGTGTCAGTCCGCCGTCTCCAGGCGCTCCAGCAGGTCCAGGGCCCGGCGCCGGGTCTCCTCCGTCACCCGGTCCGGCACCTCCGCCAGCCGCAGCGCCGCGTCCGCGATGCGGGCCGCCGCGTCCTCGGGCAGCCGCGGGTCCGCCCGCTGCCGCTGGAGGATGACGTTCTCCACGAGACCCATCACCACGGCCGCGTCGAACGGTGCGGCGGGGTGCCCGCTCGTGCGCTCCAGCAGCGCTCCGTAGATCCGTTCCAGGGCGTCCCGGTTCTCGTGGAACTCCTCGAAGCCCTCCGCCCGCAGCTCCGCGGCGAAGTAGAGGGCCCCGAGGTTCTGGGGGTCGTCGAGGAGCAGGCGGGTGTCGGCGAAGCACAGGGCCCAGAGCGCGACGTGCCCGGGGGCGTCCGCGGTGAGCAGCCGTTCCGCGAGCCGGCGCGAGGGCAGCACGGTGCCGAGCACGAGGCGCAGCAGGACGTCCTCCTTGGACCGGAACCAGTGGTAGACGCTCGCCTGCTGGAGACCGGCGGCCTCGGCGACCGCCCGGGTGCTCGTGCGTCCGAAGCCCCGGCGCACGAACAGCTCCCCGGCGGCGTGGAGGATGTCCTGCTCGGCTCCGCGCCCGGTGGGGGAGGTGGTGCTCTTGCGCGGGCGTCCCGGGGTCCTGGTCACGTCCCCGAACCTACCAATCCCGGCGATCGCGGGGGCGGGACCGGAGTTACACGGCCGAAACCGGCGCCGAACCCGGGGGAAACCCCGCCCTGGTTCGATATCTGTCAATCGACAGGAAACTCTCTCGTCACGTCAGAAGGAGCCGGCCATGACCGACACCCAGACCACGTCCTCGACGGGGACCACCGCCGGGGCCCGGGCCCACGCCCGCGCCCAGGAGGGCACCGCGGTCGAGTGCCGCCCCACCGTCCCGGCCACCACCTCCACCGAGGCACCGGGCCGGGTGGCCCCGCAGGACCTCGTGTGGGCCGAGCGCGTGGCCGGCGGGAACTACACGCACAAGGTCCTGGACCGCGGGACCGCCGTCCGGCTCACCGACGTGCTGGGCGACGCCTGCGCCTCGGTCCTGCTCTACAACGCCGCCGAGCCCTTCGAGCGGCTCAACGTGGCCGACACCGTGAAGATCCAGTGGCAGGTGTACTCCGGCGCGGGCCAGGTCCTGCTCTCCGACCAGGGGCGTGCGATGGCCACGGTGGTCGAGGACGGCTCGGGCCGCCACGACGCCCTGTACGGGGCCAGCACCCGGGCCCGCAACGAGGAGCGCTACGGGGACGGCCAGCCGCAGGGGCCGAGCCCCGCAGGCCGTGAGCTGCTGGTCCTCGCCGGTGCCAAGCACGGGCTCTCCCGGCGGGACGTCGCCCCCTGCGTCTCCTTCTTCCAGGGCGTCGAGGTCACCCCCTCCGGCCACCCGGTGTTCACGGGCTCCGCCGGGGCGGGCGCCGCCCTGACGCTCGTCACCGAGATGCCGTGCGTGCTGCTCATCGCCAACGCGGCCCACCCGCTGGACCCGCGCGAGGAGTACGTGAGCACCCCGCTCGACGTCGTCGCGTGGCGCGCCCGACCCACCACGCCCGAGGCCCCGGCCTGGAACTCCGCCCCCGAGCGCCGCCGCGCCTACCAGAACACCGCGGAGTACCTCCGCGCCCGCGGCCTGGCCTGAGACCCCCGAGCGACGAGAACGAGGAAATCCGCCATGACTGCTCCCACCACCGCACGCCCCACCGTCCCGGCCGCCGGGACCTCCGGCCACGCCGACCCCGCGTCCCGGTTCGGCCCCGAGCTCCGCCGCGAGACCGTGGCCCCGCTCGCCCCCTGGTCCGCCGTCCTGGCGGCCGGCCAGGTGCTGACCATCGTGGACGTGGACGGCAACCAGGCCGTCGACTTCCTGGTCTACGACGCCGCGGACACCGCCCGGGCCTACAGCGCGCAGGCCACCCTGCAGGGTCAGGACAGCGTCTACCTGACCGCCGGCTCGGTGCTGCGCAGCAACGAGCACGAGCCGCTGCTGACCGTGGTCGGCACGGACGTGGAGCGCCACGACACCCTCGGCGGCGCCTGCTCCAAGGAGTCCAACACCCTGCGCTACGGCCACCACACCTGGTCCCAGCACGGGTGCGCCGACAACTTCCTGGCCGAGCTCTCGAAGTACGGCATGGGCAAGCGGGACCAGGTCTCCAACGTCAACTGGTTCATGAACGTCCCGGTGGACCCGGACGGCGCGCTCGGCATCGTGGACGGCATCTCCGCGCCGGGGCTGTCGGTGAGCCTGCGGGCGGAGCGGGACGTGCTCGTCGTCGTCTCCAACTGCCCGCAGATCAACAACCCGTGCAACGGCTTCGACCCGTCCCGTGCCGAGATGATCATCAGTGCCGGCACCGCGGCCCCGGCCCGGCAGGAGGCGTGAGCATGACGGCCTTCGACACCGTCCTCGTGGCCAACCGCGGCGAGATCGCGGTCCGGATCATCCGCGCCGTCCAGGCCCTCGGGCTGCGGGCCGTGGCCGTGTACTCGGACGCCGACCGCGGCTCCCTGCACGTGAGCGCGGCCGACGAGGCCGTGCACCTCGGGGCCTCGCCCGCCGCGGAGAGCTATCTGGACATCGACCGGATCCTCGACGCCGCCCGGCGCACCGGGGCCGGGGCGATCCACCCCGGCTACGGCTTCCTCTCCGAGAACACGGACTTCGCGGCTGCATGCGAGTCCGCGGGGATCGCGTTCGTCGGCCCCACCGGCGACCAGCTGCGCATCTTCGGGTCCAAGCACACGGCCCGGGACGCGGCGGTGGTCGCGGAGGTCCCCCTGCTCGCGGGGACCGGCCTGCTGGACTCCCTCGAGGACGCCCTGGCGCAGGCCGAGGACATCGGTTGGCCGGTGATGCTCAAGGCCACCGCCGGCGGCGGCGGGATCGGCATGCAGGAGTGCCGCGACGCCGAGGACCTGCGCGGCGCGTGGGAGAGCGTCCGGCGCGTGGCCGGGGCGAACTTCTCCTCCGCCGGGGTCTTCCTGGAACGGCTCGTGGACCGCGCCCGGCACGTCGAGGTGCAGATCTTCGGCGACGGGCACGGCGACGTCCTCGTGGTCGGGGACCGGGACTGCACCCTCCAGCGCCGCCACCAGAAGGTGGTCGAGGAGGCTCCCGCCCCCGACCTGCCCGCGCACGTGCGCAGCACGATCCACGACGCCGCCCGGCGGCTGTGCGCGTCCGTCGCCTACCGCTCCGCCGGGACCGTCGAGTTCATCTACGACCCGGTCCGCCAGGAGGCCGCCTTCCTGGAGGTCAACACCCGGCTGCAGGTCGAGCACCCCGTCACCGAGGCCGTCTACGGCGTGGACCTCGTCGAGTGGATGCTGCGCCTGGCCGGCGGCGACCGCTCCATGCTGGGCTGCGAGCTCGTCGCCCGGGGCGCCGCGGTGGAGGCCCGGGTCTACGCGGAGAACACCGACCTGGACAACGTGCCGAGCGCCGGCACCGTCACCGGGCTCGTGGTCCCGCAGTCCCTGCGGGTCGACTCCTGGATCGAGGTCGGCACCGAGGTCAGCGCCTTCTACGACCCGCTCCTGAGCAAGTTCGTCGCCCACGGCGAGGACCGGGAGCAGGCGTGGGAGCGTCTCGCCGCGGGCCTGGAGGACGCCCGCATCCACGGGGTCGCCAACAACCTGGGCCTGCTCCGCGCCATCACGGACCTGCCCGCGGTGGCCGCCGTCGAGCACTCCACCTCCACCCTCGAGGGCGTGCGCAGCGCCCAGCCCCGGATCGAGGTCCTGAAGTCCGGGCTCCTGACCACCGTCCAGGACCGGCCGGGCCGGATCGGGTACTGGCCCGTGGGCATCCCGCCGTCGGGCCCCATGGACGAGCTGTCCTTCCGGCTGGGCAACGAGGCGCTGGGCAACCCCGAGCACGCGGCCGGCCTCGAGGTGACGGCGGCCGGGCCGACCCTGCGCTTCCACACGCCGGCCCGGGTCATGGTGACCGGCGCCCCCGTCGAGGTGCGGGTGAACCGGGAGCCCGTGGCGCAGTGGGCCGTGCTCGAGCCGGCCGCCGGGGACGTCCTGGCGATCGGCCGCGTCGAGCAGGGCATGCGCGCCTACCTGCTCGTGGAGGGCGGCCTGGACGTCCCGCTGGTGCTGGGCTCCGCCGCGACCTTCGTGCAGGGCGAGATCGGCGGCGCCGCCGGCCGTGCCCTGGCCCCCGGCGACGTCCTCGGGATCAACACCCCCGCCGTCGCCCACGAGGTCGCCGACGTCCCCCTGGCCCGACGACCCCAGGTGGGCGCCTACTGGGAGGTCGGCGTCCTGGAGGGACCCCACGCCGCCCCCGAGTTCTTCACCGTGGCCGACATGGAGGACTTCTACGCCGCCGACTGGGAGGTCCACTTCAACTCCGACCGCACCGGCGTGCGCCTGATCGGGCCCAAGCCCCAGTGGGCCCGGCGCGACGGCGGCGAGGCCGGCCTGCACCCCTCGAACATCCACGACACCCCGTACGCCGTGGGCGCGGTGGACTACACCGGCGACATGCCCATCCTGCTCGGCCCCGACGGCCCCAGCCTGGGCGGGTTCACGTGCCCGGCCACGGTGGCCGAGGGCCAGAAGTGGAAGCTGGGCCAGCTGCGGGCGGGGGACAGGGTGCGCTTCGTGCCCATCACCCAGGCCCAGGCCGCGGACCTGCGCCGCGACCCCCGGGCACGGGTCGTCCCGGGCCGGGACGCCGTGGTCGACGGCGGTGTGGTCACCGCCGTGGCCGCCACCGCGGAGCGCCCCTCCCTGACCGTGCGGCGCAGCGGCGACTCCAACGTGCTCGTCGAGTACGGCGAGATGACCCTGGACATCGCCTCCCGGATGCGGATCGAGGCGCTGCGCCGGGCCCTGCAGCAGCAGGTCGACGACGGGACGCTGACCGGCGTGCTCGAGATGACCCCCGGCATCCGGTCCCTGCAGATCCACCTCGACCCGGACCGGCTCGGCCTGGACGAGGTGCACGAGCTCGTGCTGGTCCTCGACGCCGGGCTGCCCGCGACGCACGACCTGCGGCTGCCCAGCCGCACCGTGCACCTGCCGATGTCCTGGGACGACCCCTCCACCCGGGAGGCCGTCCGGCGCTACGAGAAGGGCGTGCGCGACGACGCCCCGTGGTGCCCGTGGAACATCGAGTTCATCCGCCGGATCAACGGCCTGGACTCGGTCGAGGACGTCCGCTCGGTGCTCTTCGACGCCGAGTACCTGGTCCTGGGCCTGGGCGACGTCTACCTGGGCGCGCCCGTGGCCACCCCCGTGGACCCCCGGCACCGGCTGGTCACCACGAAGTACAACCCGGCCCGGACCTGGACCCCGCAGAACGCCGTGGGCATCGGCGGGGCGTACCTGTGCATCTACGGCATGGAGGGCCCCGGCGGCTACCAGTTCGTGGGCCGGACCACCCAGGTGTGGTCCACCCACCGGCAGCGCGGACCCTACGAGGAGGGCACCCCGTGGCTGCTCCGGTTCTTCGACCGGATCAAGTGGTACCCGGTCTCCTCCGAGGAGCTGGCGGACATGCGCGCGGACATGGCCGTGGGCCGGCTGCCCCTGCGGATCGAGGAGGGCGAGTTCTCCATGGCCGAGCACGAGGCCTTCCTCGCCGAGCACCGGGAGGACATCGACGCCTTCGAGACCCGCCGCCGGGCGGCCTTCGACGTCGAGCGGCAGGCCTGGGAGGACGCCGGCGAGTTCGAGCGGGTGGCCGCCCTCGCGGAGGTCGCCGTGGAGGACGACGTCGCCGTGGACGTCCCCGACGGGTGCGAGGGCGTCGAGGCGCAGTTCGCCGCCAACGTCTTCCGCGTGGACGTCCGGGTGGGGGACCGGGTGCGGGAGGGACAGACCCTGATGGCGGTCGAGGCCATGAAGATGGAGGCCCCCGTGACGGCGCCCGCGGACGGCGTGGTGCACAGCATCGTCGTCGAGCCCGGGGCGCACGTGGGCCCGGGCGCGGTCCTGGCCGTGGTCCGCACGGCCGTCCCCGCACCGGCCGTCCCTGCACCGGCCGTCCCTGCACCGGCCGGACCCGCACCGGCCACCGAGACGGTCTGAGCCGCGGGCCGGACCCCACCACACGAGGAGAGCGCGCATGACGACGACAGCATCACGGGCCACGGCCGGGACCACCGATCCGGCCACCGACCCGAGCACGGACCCGGCCACCGAGCCGACTGCGGCCGAGCGCGCCGCGCACGAGCTCGTGGCGCGGCGCTACCGCCTGATCGAGGAGGTGGACCGGCCGGAGGTGTGGATCGGCCTGCGCCCCCAGCAGGACGTGGCCGAGGACGTCGCCCGGGTCCTGACCGCCCGGGCCGGCGGCGAGCACCTGCCGCTGGCCGGGACCCTGTTCGCGGTGAAGAACAACATCGACGTGGCCGGCCTGCCGACCACGGCGGCGTGCCCCGCCTTCGGCTACGAGCCGGCGGCCGACGCCACGGTGGTCCGCCGCCTCAAGGAGGCCGGCGCGGTGGTGCTGGGCAGCACCAACCTCGACCAGTTCGCCACCGGCCTGGTGGGCACCCGCAGTCCGCACGGCCCGGTCCGGCACGCGGAGGACCCCGCGCGGATCTCCGGAGGGTCCTCCAGCGGCTCCGGGGTGGCCGTGGCCCTCGGCCTCGCGGACTTCGCCCTGGGCACCGACACGGCCGGGTCCGGGCGGGTGCCCGCCGCCCTGCACGGGCTGTACGGGGTCAAGCCCACCAAGGGCACCGTGCCCTCCACCGGGGTCGTGCCCGCGTGCCGGAGCCAGGACGTGGTGACCACCATGGCCCGGGAGCTGCGCCTCGCCCGCCTCGCGGCGGACGTCATGGCCGGGGCCGACGACGGCGACGCCCCCTCCCGTCCGCCCGCCGTGCCGCGGCCGGCCCGGCTGGACCGTGTCGTCGGGTACGCCGAGCCCCAGCAGCTCGGCGACCTCGCCCCCGGCTGGACCGAGGCCTACGCCGCCGCGGTCCACGGGCTCGGGGAGCGGGGCTTCCGGACCGTGCCGGTGGACGTCGAGCCGTTCCTCGCCGCCGCGACCCTGCTCTACGACGGCGCGTTCGTCGCCGAGCGGTGGACGGCCGTGGGGGCGTTCGTGGACGCCCACCCGGACGAGGTGGACCCCACGGTCGGGCGCATCATCACCGGGGCCCGGGACATTCCCGCCCACCGGGTCTTCGCCGACCAGGAGTTCCTCGACGGCTGCGCCCGCCGGGCCCGGCAGGTGTTCGGCGCGCTCGACGCCCTCGTGCTGCCCACCACCACACACCACCCCACCCTCGCCGAGGTCGCGGCCGATCCCGTGGGCGCCAACAGCCGGATGGGCCGCTTCACCAACTTCGTGAACCTGCTCGACCTCTCCGCGCTCGCCGTTCCCGCCGGCCGGGTGGACGGCCTCCCCTTCGGCGTGCAGCTCGTGGGGGACGCGTTCCAGGACGACCGGCTCGTGGACGTGGCCCGGGAAGGGGGCTTCGATGGCTGCTGACCCCGCGCCCCCGCCGGCTGCTGACCCCCCGCGCCCGCCGGCTGCGGACTCGGGCGCCCTGCACTCGCCGGCCGTGTCCTCGTCCGCCGGCCTCGGCGCCCCGGAGGTCCTGCTGGTGGTCGCGGGGGCCCACCTGCGCGGTCAGCCGCTCAACCCGCAGCTGCTCGCGCTCGACGCCCGTTTCGTGGCGGCGACGACCACGGCCGCCGCGTACCGGATGTTCGCCCTGGACACCGTGCCCGCAAAGCCCGGCGTGGTGCGCGTCCCGGGGCGCGGGGCGGCCCTGGCCGTGGAGGTCTGGGCGCTGGAGGCCGCCGCGTTCGGCACGTTCGTCGCGGCTCTCCCCGCGCCCATGGCCATCGGCAGGGTCGAGCTCGCCGACGGCCGGGAGCTGCCCGGGTTCCTGGTGGAGCCCTGGGCGCTCGAGAGCGCCGAGGACATCACGGTCCACGGCGGATGGGCCGCCTACCGGGAGGCCGCGGCCTGAGCGGCACCGGCGGCCTGCCTCCCTGCGGCTCGCGGCCCGACGGCGGGCTGTGGGACCCGGTGCCCCGCGGCCCGCGATGCCCCGGACCGCAATCCCCGGGTCTGCGATCCCATCGCCCGGGTCCCCGCGGCCCGCGGTCCCACGGCCCGCCTCCACGGACTCCCGGTGCCGGGGTCGTACGGTGGCGGGCATGACCACGGACACCACCGACCTCTGCCGGCTCTCCGCCCGGGACCTCGCCGCGGCGGTCCGGACCCGCACGGTCTCCGCGCGGGAGGTGCTCGACGCCCACTTCGCGCGGATCGACGCCGTGAACCCCGCCGTCAACGCGGTGGTCACGCAGGTCCGTGAGCGGGCGTACGAGGACGCCGCCCGCGCCGACGAGCTCACCGCCGGCACGCCCGCGGACGAGCTGCCGCCCCTGCACGGGGTGCCGATGACGCACAAGGACACCCACGCCACCGCCGGGATCCGCACCACCTCCGGCTCCCCGGTGTTCGCCGAGCACGTCCCCGAGCACGACGAGCTGATCGTCGCGCGGTTCCGGGCGGCCGGGGTGATCAGCACCGGCAAGAACAACGTGCCCGAGTTCGCCGCGGGCTCCCACAGCTTCAACGAGATCTTCGGCACCACGAACAACCCCTGGGCCCTCGACCGCAGCGCGGGCGGGTCCAGCGGCGGGGCGGCCGCGGCGATCGCCGCCCGGATCCAGCCCCTGGGTGACGGCTCCGACATGGGCGGGTCCCTGCGCAACCCGGCCGCGTTCTGCGGCATCGCCGGGTTCCGGCCCTCCGCCGGCGTCGTGCCCTCGGCTCCCACCGGCAACGCCTGGGCGTGGTTGGGCCGCACCGGCCCGCTCGCCCGGAGCGTGGACGACCTCGCCCTGGCCATGTCCGTGCTGGCCGGCCCCGACCCGCGGATCCCGCTGGACTGCCCGGCGCCGCGGACGGGGTTCCGGGCGCTCGCGGCGGAGGATCCCCCCGATCCGGGGACCCGCCCCCTCGCCGGCGTCCGCATCGGGCTGAGCGCCGACTTCGGCCTCGGCGTCCCGGTGGAGCCGGAGGTCATCGAGGTGCTGATCGCCCAGGCCGAGGTGTTCGAGGAGCTCGGTGCCGTCGTCGAGGAGGCCGTCCCCGACCTGCGCGAGGCCGACGAGGTGTTCGACGTGTCCCGGGCCTTCGACATGGCGGTCGCCCTGCGCACGGTGGTCGCGGAGCACCGGGAGCTCGTGAAGCCGGAGATCGTCTGGAACGTCGAGAAGGGGCTGGCGCTGACCGCCGAGGAGCTCATGGACGCCGCCCTGGCGCGCACGCGCCTGCACGAGGCGGTGCGCGCGTTCTTCGACCGCTGGGACGTGCTGCTCACGCCCACCTCGCAGGTGCTGCCGTTCCCGTCCGGAGAGCGCTGGCCCCGGACCGTGGCGGGCATGCCGATGCAGACATATGTCGAGTGGATGCGCTCGGCGAGCCTGATCTCGGCCACCGGGTGCCCCGCCGTCTCGGTGCCGGGCGGCTTCAGCCCCGGTGGTCTGCCCGTGGGGCTGCAGCTCGTCGCCGCGTACGGGCGTGACGTCGAGCTGCTGCGGACCGCCCGCGCCTACGATCACGCCACCCGGCACGCGGACGTCGCACCGCCCCTCTGACGTGCCGCGCAGGGCCGGCACGGCGGGCAACGACCTCGGGCCGCGCCGTCGGACGGTGACGTCGGGTCGCGAGGTCGGGCCGCGCCGTCGGGCCGTGATGCTGAGCCGTGAGGTCGGCCCGCGCCGTCAGGTCATGATGCTGGGCCGCGTCGTCGGGCCGTGGCGGACCGCCCGCACCCGCGCCGGGGCCACCCGCTCCATGGACGTCGCTCCGCGGCGCTCGGTCACGGTGCGCGGCACGGCCGGGAGGCCTCAGGCCGCCGCCTCCAGCTCGAGCAGCGCTGTCTTGGCCTCGAGGCCGCCGATGTACCCGCCCAGGCCGCCGTCGCCCCGCAGCACGCGGTGGCACGGCACGACCACCGGCAGCGGGTTCGTGGCGCAGGCCGTGCCCACGGCCCGCACGGCCTGCGGACGCCCGACCGAGCGGGCCACCGTGCCGTAGCTCTCCGTGCGGCCGTAGCCGATCTCGGGCAGGTGCTCCTGGACCAGGCGCCGGAACCCGCGAGAGAGCGAGCGGTCCAGGGGCAGGTCGAAGCGGGTGCGGATCCCGGCGAAGTACTCCTCGAGCTGCCGCACGGCCGGTTCCAGGCGATCCGGGGCGCACAGCACCCGCGGACTGACCCGGTGGGCCAGGTCCGCCAGGACCGCGTCGTGGTCCTCCCGGGCGTAGGCCACCCGGACCAGGCCCTCCTGCGTGGCTGCCAGCAGCAGCATCCCCACCGGCGTGCCGACCGTCGTGTACGCGACGTCGAGCACGTCCGCCGCGGCGGCTCCGTCCTCCAGGCGCCGGTGCAGGTGCCGCAGCACGGCCTCCGGAACGGGGTCGGCGCGGAGACCGGACAGCGGCGCTCGCAGGGATCGCTGCGGCGGCGCATCGGGGTGGTCGGTGGTCATCGGTCGTCTCCTGTCCGGTCGGTCTCCCCGCGGCGCTCCGCAGGGAGGGTGGCGAGGGTCCTGCGGAGGGTGGCCACCCCGTCGGCGGCGGCCCGGCGGGCGGCCTCCGGCGTGCCGCCCAGCAGCTCGGCAATCCGCCGGTACGGAAGGCCGCCGAGGTAGCGGTAGGCCACCGCGTGCCGCTGCTTGGGCGGCAGGGCGGCCACGGCCTGCCACAGCGGGGAGTCGTGCTCGTACGGCGCGTCCCGGTGCGCGGCCGGCTCGGGGGGCGAGGCCACGGGCACCGCCGCCCGGGCCCGGGCCCGGACGACGTCGACCGCCTTCCGGTGGGCGATCGTCACCAGCCACGCCTGCACGTTCGCCGTGGCCGGAAGCTCCGGGTACGCGCGCAGCGCGGCCAGGAACGTCTCCGACCACGCGTCCTCGGCGTCCGCGGGGGTGCTCAGCACGGCACGGCAGACCCGCCAGACCACGGGGCCGTGCCGGGTCACCAGCGTCTCGAAAGGCTCTTTCGTCTCCATCACCCCGTAGACGGACGCACCGGTCGAAACGTGAGATCGGCGGGCGGACACGTCCCCGGTGGCGTCGCCGACGCCGGCGGGACGGATCGCGGCCCGGACGCGTCCCCGTCGGCCGAGCGGACGACGTCCTCGACGCCGACGTCCCTCACGGTGTCCTTCCGCTCGTCCCTCAGGTCGTCCCTCGGCTCGTCCTTCTGCTGATCCCGCTCCTCGGGCCGGTGTCTCCGGCGCTCATCGTAGGTACCTCCGCAATACGGATCAACGACGGCGCCGACGGGAGCGGGCCGACCGTTGACGACCCTCCGGGTCCATGTCTACGATGCGGAGCACATCGTGTTGAAACGTTTTACCCATGGCCCTGCGGATCCGGGTGCCCAGGTGCGGACACCGCGGAGGAGGCGGTCCGCGGCCCGTGCGAACCGGTCCTCTCCCCGCGCGGCCCCGAGCACCACGCGGCCCTTCGGACCGCCTTCCTCCGTCCCCCTCCCGGCCCGCTCCGCCGGGCACGCGAAAGGAGCCTCCATGGAACGCGTCTGCTTCCGGCTGCAGATCAAGCAGGACCGGCTGGCCGAGTACACCCGCCGGCACGCCGAGGTCTGGCCCGACATGCTCCGGGCGCTGCAGGCCACCGGTTGGCACAACTACTCGCTGTTCCTCGGGGAGGACGGCCTGCTGATCGGGTACCTCGAGACGGAGGACCTGACGGCGGCCCGCGCCGGGATGGAGAGCACCGCGGTGAACGCCCGGTGGCAGGCCGAGATGGCCCCCTTCTTCGAGGACCTCGACGTCCCTCCCGACCAGGGCTTCCTCCGGCTGACCGAGGTCTTCCACCTCGAGGACCAGATCGCGGCCCTGCCCGCCGGCGCGGCCGACGGCCAGCACACCGCCAGGGCGGGATGACCTCCGCACTACCGCACCACCGCACCACCGCACTTCCGCGCCCCTGCGCCTCTGCCCGACCACGCCTCCGGTCTCCGTCCGGACCGCCGGGGCGGCACGCGCCGGCTCCGGGCGCGAGGGGCACCGCAGCGCTGAACGGCGTCCGCGCCGCCGCCCGGTGAACCGGGGCGCCCGGACCGGTCCGTCGTCGCGGGCGCTCAGACCCCGGCCGGGACCTGCGGATCGGCCGGCTGCGCGGGGGACGGAGCCGCGCGGACCCGGGGCGTGAACCCGGAGGAGGTCTGCTCGCGGTAGAGGCGGTACAGCTCGAGCCGCTGCGTGTCGGTCTCGACCTGGGCGCGGGCCGCGGTGAGACCGACCAGGACGTAGGTGAGCCAGCCCAGGGCACCGGCCACGAGGGTGGCCCAGCCGTCGAACGCGCTGGTGACGATGCTGTTCTCGACGTGGAGGAGCTCGTTGGGGGCGCCGTAGATCGTGGGCGTCAGCACGAGGAGCACCAGCCGGCTGGTCAGACCCACGACCGCCGCGGCCAGGGCGGCCCGGGCGCCGGGGCGCCGCCAGAAGGTGCCGAGGATGAACGAGGCGGACAGGCTCGCGAGCATCAGGTCGAAGGCCAGGGTCAGCAGGATCCCGGTCTGGCTCACCCGCACGGCCAGCAGGATCCCGATGACCACCACCGGGAGCATGGCCAGGCGCGTCCAGCGCAGCAGGGGGTCGTGGGCGCCGGTGATCTCGGTGCGGCGGACGTTGAAGACGTTGCGCACGGTCACGGCGGAGGTGGCCAGAATGGCCCCGGAGGCGGTGGAGAAGGACGCGGCCACGATCCCGGAGAGCACGAGGACGGCCAGCAGCGGGGGAGCGTACTCGCCCAGCAGCGTGTAGAGGATCGGACCGTCCTGCGCGGAGAGGCCCAGCACGGACGTGGCGGTGAGGGCCACGAGGGCGAAGATCGTGCCGATGACCGCGGTGGTGCCGGCAGCCAGGAAGCACGAGCGCTGGGCCACCGTGGGACTCTTCGCCCCGAAGATCCGCTGCATGAAGTCGATCGCCACGAGGTCGCCGATGCCGAGGGCGATGAGCGTGGCCCAGTTGATCGGGGCGCCGGCCTCCGAGCTGGTGAGCTGCTCGAGGTCGAACGGGCCCATGCCCTCCGGGACCACGATGCCGTAGGTCAGGGCGACCCACACGATCAGCGCCACGGCGGCCACCACGGTGATCACGGTCTGGAGCACCGCCGTGTAGGCGTCCGAGAACAGGCCGCCGGCCAGGGTGTAGCTGAGCACCAGGGCGCTGGCCACGACCACGCCGATGGAGTACGGGACGTTCGCGAAGTGCTCGAGCAGGAAGCCGCACGCCACCAGGTTGCCGGCCAGCAGGAAGGTGAACGCGAAGATCATGATCACGGAGGCGAGCGCCTCGGTGGTCCGGCCGTAGCGGATCCGGAAGAAGTCACCGAGGGTGAACAGGCGCAGCCGGTTCATGGGCTTGGCCAGGAACAGTCCGGCGAGCAGCAGGCACACCGCCAGGCCGAGGGCCAGCGAGGCGCCGGCCCAGAAGCCGTAGCCGGAGGTGAGGTCCGTGTTGCCCACGGTGGCGTTCGAGTCCACGGCCGCCGCGGTCAGGGACACCGCGACCAGCGGCATCCCCAGCGACCGGCCGGCCACGAGGTAGTTGGTGCTGTCGCCGTCCACCTTGCGCGCCATGAGCACGCCGATGATGAGCACCGCCAGCACGGTGATGCCGACCCCGAGAATGATCATGTGCGTCTCCCCGCCTGGGCTCCGCCCGAGCGGAGTTCCTGTCATCTGACAGGTAAAGCATGTCCGGGGGGTGCGGCGGAGTGGTTTCTCCTCCGTAACGTCTGTGTTTAACCGCCGCACCCCGCCCCGGGGACGTCCGGGGCGGGGTGCGGCGGCACACGGGGGAACGGGGGGCTACACGTCCTTGCGGGACCGGTTGACGATCTTGGACCGCACGGTCAGCGCCAGCACGACGAAGAGCAGCCCGTAGAGCACCAGCGGGATGGGCCCGGTCACGAAGATCGAGTAGTCGCCGTTGGAGGACAGCAGGCCGTCGCGCAGGCTCGTCTCGGCCAGCGGGCCCAGCACCATGCCGATCAGCAGCGGGGCCACCGGCACGCCGTGGCGGCGCATGACGAAGCCCAGCAGACCCAGGCCGAGGAGCAGCAGCAGGTCGAAGATGGCCCCGGACGTGGCGTAGATGCCGAGCCCGCAGAACACGGTGATCCCGGCGTAGAGGTACTGGCTGGGGATCAGCAGGAGCTTCGCCCACACCTGGGCGAAGGGCAGGTTGATGACCAGCAGCACGACC
This sequence comes from Kocuria kalidii, assembly GCF_044462225.1. Lineage (NCBI taxonomy): Bacteria > Bacillati > Actinomycetota > Actinomycetes > Micrococcales > Micrococcaceae > Kocuria > Kocuria kalidii. Next base: position 30,881 of record NZ_JBISWJ010000076.1, read on the forward strand.
ATCGCGATGAAGAAGCTGGCCAGCAGCGCCCACACCAGCTCGGGGGCGCGGTCGAACAGCAGCGGGCCGGGCTGGAGGCCGTACTGCTGGAAGGCCGCGAGCATGATCGCCGCGGTCGCCGAGACGGGCAGGCCCAGGGCCAGCAGCGCACCCATCGCGGTGCCGGTGGTGGCGTTGCCGGCGGCCTCGGGGGCGGCCAGACCGCGGATGGCGCCCTTGCCGAACGTCGGGTTCTTCCGGCGGCGGTCGAGGCGGCGCTCGAGGTCGTAGGACATGAAGGTCGGCACCTCGGCCCCGCCCACGGGGATGACGCCGAAGGGCAGGCCGATCGCGGTGCCGCGGGCCCAGGCCGGGGCGGCCTCCTTGAGCTCGGCACGGGAGAGGAAGGGGCGCCCGGTGACCTTCATCTGGTGGGCCGCGGGGTCCCGGCGGATCCGGGAGGCCACGTGCAGGACCTCGCCGAGGGCCAGGACCGCGACGGAGACGGTCACCAGGGAGACGCCGTCGAACAGGTTCGCGGAGCCGTAGGTGAAGCGTTCCGAGCCGGAGATCGCGTCGATGCCCACCGTCGCGATGCCCAGGCCCAGGACCAGGGAGGCGAGGCCCTTGACCGCCGAGTCGGAGACCACCGAGGACGTGGCGACGAAGGCGAACAGCGCCAGGGCGAAGTACTCGGCCGGGCCGAAGTTCGCGGAGAAGTCCGCGAGCCGGGGCGCCAGGAACACCACGACCACGGAGGCGATCATGCCGCCGATGAACGCGCCGATCGCCGCGGTGGCCAGGGCCTGCGGGGCCCGGCCGTCCTTGGCCATCTTGTGGCCCTCGAACGTGGAGGCGATCGCCGAGCCCTGGCCCGGGGTGTTCATCAGGATGGCCATGGTCGAGTCGCCGAACAGGCCGCCGAAGTACACGCCGGCGAAGAGGATGAACGCCGCGGTGGGGTCCAGGGCGAAGGTCATGGGCAGCAGCAGGGCCACGGCCATGGACGAGCCCAGGCCGGGCAGGACACCCACGGCGGTGCCGAGCAGACAGCCCACCACGACCCACAGCAGGTTCATGGGGGTCAGCGCGCCGGCGAACCCCTCCATCAGCAGATTGAGTGAATCCATGTCAGATTCCGCCTCCCAGGATGCCGGACGGGAGGTTGAGCCCCAGGCCGACGGTGAATGCCAGGTAGATCGCGCTGCTCACGAACAGGGCGAGCGTGATGTCGAACAAGGGCCGGCGACTGCCGAAGCCGCGGGCCACGGCCCAGAACAGCAGGGCGGCGGCCAGGATCCAGCCCAGGACCTCGAGCGCCAGCGCGAAGACCAGGAACCCGCCCGCGGACCAGACCACCGCGGACCAGTCCGAGTGCGTCCGCCAGGTGCGGTCCGAGAGCTCCACCGCGTGCTCGGGGGTGCGCAGGTAGTGGAGCACCAGCAGGGCGGCCAGGACGTAGCCGGCCACGGTCAGGATCAGCGGATAGAAGGTGGGACCCGGGAAGTCGGTGCCCTCGGGGATCTCCATGGTCAGGGCGCCGATCAGCAGGTAGGTGCTGAAGGCTGCCATGACCGCGGGCACCACGAGGCCGCTGCGTCCGCTCCACCAGGACGTCGCCGTCTCCGGTCCGGACTCCGGGGACCGGGTGTCGGTCTGGTGCTCCCCGGCGGCGCCGGTGTGCGAGGACGTGGGTGTGCTCATCAGGAAATCTCCTCCACCAGGGCGGCGATGCGCTCCTGCTCCGCGGCCATGAACGCGTCGAACTCGTCGCCCGCCAGGTACACCTCGGTCCACTTGTTGCGCTCGACGGCCTCCTGCCACTCCGGGGTGGCGACGGACTCCTCGAGCAGGGTCCGCAGCTCGGCGAACTCCTCGTCGGTGATCCCGGGGGGTGCCAGGACGGCCCGCCAGTTCGCCAGGTCCACCGCGAAGCCCTGCTCGGTGAGCGTCGGGATCTCGACGCCCTCCAGCCGCTGCGGGGCCGCCATGCCCAGCGCCTTCAGGCGTCCGGCCTCGATCTGGTCCGCCACGTCCATGTACCCGGAGGTGGCCGCGTCCGCGGTGCCGGTGATGAGCGCCTGGGTGGCCTCGCCGCCGCCGGACTTGGGGATGTAGGTGGTCTCCGAGGGCTCGATGCCGGCCTCGAGCGCGAGCTCGGTCATCACGAGCTGGTCGAAGGTGCCGCCACCGGTCCAGGCGACCTCGGCGGGGTTCGCCCGCCAGGCCTGCACGAGATCGTCGATCGTCTCGTAGGGCGAGTCCGCGGGGACGACCACGACGTCGTACTCCTCGACGACCCGGGCGATCGGCCGCACGTCGTCGTGGGTGACGGCCGAGTCGAGCTGCGCGACGCCGGCGACCAGACCCGCACCCGTGACCATCAGGGTGTTGGCCTGCCCCTCCATGGTGGAGAGCTGGCCGAGGCCGATGGTGCCGGCCGCGCCGGGGATGTTCACCACCTGGGAGTTGTTGACCAGGCTGTTGACGCGCATGGCCTGCTGCTGCTCCCGCATGAAGGTGTCCCACCCGCCGCCGGCGCCGGCCGGGGCGATGAGGGTGAGGTTCGAGCGGATGTCCGAGCCGGCCGTGGCCGACTGGAACGAGAAGAAGGCGGCCAGGCCGATCACTGCGGCGGCGACGACGCCGTAGACCGTCATGACGACCGGGTGCCGGCGCCGGGTGCCCGACCGGGCCTGATCTGGTGGTGAACTCACGGGGATCCACTTTCCTGGGTCGTGGGGTGCGGGTGCATGGCTCCGTCCGAGCCGCTCATCCGACGATAAGTGACCCCCATCACGCGGCGGCCGTTGATCCGCCTTTCGTGCGTAGTGATCGTTGTGCTGGTTCTGCGCATTCTGCTCACGCCGGGAGAGACGCCGCTCACAGGTTCGGCCGTAGGGTGGATCTCGCTCTGTTCGTCGAGCTCCCATCCCGATCTCCCCACCCGACATCCCCCATCCCACCGCGGAGGCTCCCATGACCGTCGTCGTTGCCCGAACCAGCACCCCCGAGGGCGAGGCCGCGCTCGCGGCCGCGGTCGAGGAGGCCGGACGCCGCCAGGAGGACCTGCTGGTCTTCAACCTCGAGGGCGCCCAGCTCGACCCCGAGACCGGTGCGATCGACGGCGTGCCCGTCACCTTCCGCACCCCCGACTCCCGCAACCGGGACGCCGTGGGCGAGCTCCTCGACGCCGCGGAGCAGGTGGACGCCTCCGCCGTGGTGATCGGCGTGAAGCACCGCAGCCCCGTGGGCAAGCTGCTGCTGGGCAGCTCGGCCCAGCAGATCCTCCTCGAGGCCAACGCCCCGGTGATCGCGGTCAAGCCCCGGCGCCCCTGAGCCATGCCCTCGACCGCCCCGGGGGCCCGGTCCGGGGCCTGGCTGTGGTTCCTCGTGGCCGGGGCGCTGCTCACGCAGACCGCCCTGAACCTGGTGCGCCCGGTCACCACCTACAAGCTGCTGTCCCTGGACGCCGACTCCGTGACGGTCGGCCTGGTCACGGCCGCCTACGCGGTGCTGCCCCTGGCCACCGCGATGTGGCTGGGCCGGATGACCGACCGGGTGCGGGACCTGCGGACGATGGTCGTCGCCGGGGCCCTGGTCCTGGCCCTCGGCGCGGTGGCGCTGGCCGTCGCGCCCAGCGCGGCGCTCGTCGCCGCGGCGAGCGCCCTGCTCGGGATGGGGCACCTGCTGTTCACCATCGCCGGTCAGTCGGCGGTCGCCCGCTTCTCCCCGCCGGACCAGCTGGACAAGGGCTTCGGCTGGTTCACCGCGGCCTTCTCCGCCGGTCAGCTCGTGGGACCGCTGCTGGCCGGTGCGCTGCTCGGCTCGGACGGCGACGTCGCCTCGCCCGAGCGGGTCGCCGACATCACGCTGTCCCTGTGGATCGGCGCAGGGCTCTCGCTGCTCGTCGTGCCGGTCATGCTCCTGCGCCCCCGGGCGTCCGGGACCCCCCGGCAGCCCGCACGCGCCGACGACGACGCGGCCGCCGCCGGGCGGACCGTTCCGGCCACCGGTGAGCTCGAGGCGGTCCCGGAGGCGGCACCGCGCGCGTCGATGCTGCGGATCCTGAAGGTCCCCGGCGTCCCGTCCCACATGCTGGCGTCCCTGGCCCTGCTCGCGATGCTCGACATCCTCACCGCGTTCCTGCCGCTCGTGGGCGAGCGCGCCGGGGTCTCCCCGGCGTGGATCGGCGTCCTGCTGGCCGTGCGCGGCGGCGCCTCGATCCTCTCCCGCGTCCTGCTGCCGTGGCTGGCCCACCGGATGTCCCGGCGGGCCCTCCTGCTGGTCAGTCTCTACGGCGCCGGGTGCGCGCTGGCCGTTCCGCCGGCGGTCATCTCGGTGCCGTGGCTCGCCGCGCTCCTCCTCTTCGGGGGCGGCTTCTGCCTGGGACTGGGACAGCCCATCACCATGACGCTGGTGTCCACCTCGGTGCCCCCGTCGTGGCGGGGCTCGGCGCTCGCCGTGCGGCTCGTCGGCAACCGGGCGGGGCAGGTGGCCATGCCCCTGCTCGCCGGCCTGGTCGCCGCACCCCTCGGCCCGGCGGGGGCGATCTGGTCCGCGTGCGCGGTGCTGCTGGTGAGCGGGCTGGAGAAGACCGCGCGGCGGTAGGCGCACCCGCGCGGCTTGGACAGCCCCGGCACAGGATCGCCACAAGGCGGGCACAATCCGGCCTGGTCAGCTGGAGGACGAGACGGACCGGGAGGTCCGGGCCGGCGGGCGGGGCCCGTCGGCACGTCCGACAGAAGGAACGCGCCGCCATGGTCAACCTCCACCACCCTGCACCCGGTGCACGGTCAGCAACAGAGGGTCCGGCGCTGCCGCCGGCCCGGAAGCGGCGCCTGGTCGGGATCGACGCCGCCCGGGGCCTCGCCCTGATCGGCATGATCTCGATCCACATCCTCCCCGCCTGGAACCCCGAGACCTACGGGGCCACGCTCCAGTGGGAGCTGTTCGCGGGCCGCGCCGCGGCCCTGTTCGCCCTGCTGGCCGGAGTGGGCCTGGCCTTCTCCTCCGGCGGGCGCACCCCGCACCGGGGCCGCACGATGACCGCCGACCGGGTGGGGCTGCTGATCCGGGCGGTGCTGATCACCGTGCTGGGGCTGCTGATCAACCAGGTCATGCCCGAGGACCCGCCCGCCTACGGCATCCTCGTCTACTACGGGATGTTCTTCTTGCTGGTGATCCCCTTCCTGCACCTGCCCGCACGGACCCTGTTCGTCCTCGCCGGGACGACCGCCGTGGTGGGGCCGGTCCTGATGCAGGCGCTGCGCGGCGTGCTGCCGGCCTTCGAGATCTACAACCCGACCGTCTCCTACGTGTTCTCCGAGCCCGGGACGGTCCTCGCCCAGCTCCTGTTCACGGGCACCTATCCCGCGGTCCCGTATCTGGCGTACCTGCTCGCGGGTCTGGCGATCGGCCGGCTGAACCTGCGGTCGCTGCGGGTCCAGACCCGGCTCGTCCGGGCCGGGGCCGCCCTGGCCGTGGGTGCGTGGCTGGTCTACTGGGTGCTGATCCTGCAGTCGGGCGGCTACGACCAGCTGATGGCCTCGACGCCCTGGCTGAGCGAGGACCGGATCGACGAGATCATCGTCTGGGGCCCGGACCCGGAGCTGCCCGACACCTCCTGGTGGTGGCTGCTGATCCCCGGCCCGCACACCAACACCCCGGTGGCGATCCTGCAGGACCTGGGCACCGGCACGGCCGTGCTCGGCCTGTTCCTCCTCGTGGCCCGCCGGGCCGAGTCCTGGCTGCTGCCCCTGGCTGCCATGGGCTCGATGACGCTCACCCTCTACTCGGCGCACCTGCTCGCCCTGGCCGCGATGCTGCACTACGAGATGCCCTTCCTGTGGTTCCTCGTCCACGTGGTGGTCGCGGGGCTCTTCGCCGTGGCCTGGCACCGCTCCTTCGGGCGGGGCCCACTGGAGCGGGTGGTGGCGCGGGCCGCCGGCGCAGGCCGGGAGCTCGTCCTGCGGACCGGTCCGGCGCAGCGCGGCTGAGCGGTCGCGCCCCGGGGACCGGGTGGGACGCACGTGCCCTGTGACCGGTGCGCTCGCCGGGGATCCCGGCCGTCCCCGCCCGTCCGCGGCACCGTCCACCGGGGACGCGGTGGACGGAGTGCCCGTAGGGTGGGCGGATGGACGTTCCGCAGCTGATCTCGAACGCTGTGCCACCGTGGGCCGCGGCGGTGCTGTTTGCGGTGGACCTCGTCATCCGCCTCGTGGCACTGGGCACGGTCCCGCACAACCGGCGGCCCTCGGCGGCCTGGGGCTGGCTGCTGGTGATCTTCTTCTTCCCGATCCTGGGCGGGCTGGTGTTCCTGGTGCTGGGGCGCTCGGACCTGCCCGAGGCGCGCAAGCAGAAGCAGCGCGAGGCGGCGGAACTGGTCGGGGGCCGCGGCTCCGGTGCTCAGCAGCTCCAGCAGATGCCCGACTGGCTGGCCGAGACGGTCCGGCTGAACCGGCACAACGGGGCCTTCCCCGTGGTGGACGGCCACCGCATCGAGATCCTCGACGACTACGACGCCTCGTTGCGCACGATGGCCGAGCAGATCCGCGGCGCCGAGCACTACGTGCACTTCGAGTTCTACATCACCGTCGCCGATCCCACGACCGAGCCGGTGATCGCCGCCCTGGAGGACGCCCACCGCCGCGGGGTCACCGTGCGGGTGCTGCTCGATCACCTCGGCTCGGCCGGCTATCCCGGGTACAAGCAGCTGGTGCGCCGGCTGGACGCGGCCGGGATCGACTGGCGGCGGATGCTGCCGGTGCGGCCCTGGCGCGGGGAGTACCAGCGACCGGATCTGCGCAACCACCGCAAGATCCTCGTGGTGGACGGGACGGTGGGGTTCACCGGATCGCAGAACGTCATCGACCGCAGCTACAACAAGAAGAAGAACCGGAAGAAGGGCCTGCAGTGGATCGGCCTGGTGCTGCGCGTCGAGGGTCCGGCGGTGGAGCACCTCGACGCGGTCTTCGCCACCGACTGGTACTGCGAGACCGACGACATGATCCTGGATCCGGATTCCGTCCCCGAGCGGGAACGGGACGAGGAGCCGGCCCCGGGGAACCTGGTCTGCCAGGTGCTGCCCTCCGGGCCGGGGCTGGCCCAGGAGTCGAACCTGCAGCTGTTCAACCACCTCTTCGCCTCCGCCAAGCGGCGGATCACGGTGTGCAGCCCGTACTTCGTGCCGGAGGACTCCATGTACAACTCCCTGCGCACCGCGGTGGGCCGTGGTGTGCAGGTGCACCTCTACATGGGCGAGACCTCCAGCCACGCGCTCACCCACCACGCCCAGCGGTCCTTCTACGAGCGGCTGATCAAGGACGGCGTCCAGATCTTCCTCTACCGGGCCCCGTACGTCCTGCACTCCAAGTTCGTGCTCATCGACGACGAGGCCGCGGTGGTCGGCTCCTCCAACATGGACATCCGCTCCTTCGTGCTCGACCACGAGATCAACCTCATGGTCATCGGCCGGCAGTTCCTGTCCCGCCTGGACGACGTCGTCGCGGGCTACCGGGAGCACAGCCACGAACTGCGGCTCGAGGACTGGCTGGCCCGCCCTTGGTACCAGAAGTACTTCGACAACACCGCCCGGCTCACCTCCGCCCTCCAGTAGCCCGGCCCAGGGGGTCCCTGCGACGGCCGCCACGGGACATGCGTGGAGCGTCCGACCAGGTGGCACCGACGGAAAGGCCAGGAATTCGTTATGGCGGTGTGACGGCATGCAGAGGAACGAAGCAGGCTGTGCTCCTAGGGTGAAGCAGGTAACTGTCCGCACGATCGAATGGAGAACGCCATGTTGACCAGTTCGAAGAAGAAGATGTTCGCCCTGCCCGCCGCGGCGGCCTTCGCGTCGGCCCTGATGGTCGGCTGCGCCGAGGAGACCCCGGTGCAGGAGGCCGAGGAGGGAGAGGCCACGGCGCAGGCGGCCATTCTCGGGGAGACGGTCACGATGCAGAACGAGGTCACCGAGATCGTCGGCCCGAACCTGTTCACCGTCGGTGAGGACGACACCCCGGTGGTGGGCGTGGACGCCTCCGCCATGGACATCCAGGACGGCGACATGGTCCAGGTGACGGGCACGGTCCGCCAGATCGTGGAGACCGACATCGAGACCGGCTGGGGAGTCGACTTCGACGACGACGAGGTGTCCTACCTCGTCGATCGCGAGCTCGACCTCGGGGTCGTCGCGGACGACGCCCAGGTGCTCGAGCAGGAGTAGGCCCCACCCTGGACGACGAGAGAAGAACCCCTCCGGCCGCGGAAGCGGTCGGAGGGGTTCTCTCGTCGTCCTGGCTCCGCCGCCCGGCGGCGGGACCGCTGCATCACGGCCGCCGAGCGGACCCGCCTGCGGTCGGCCGGGTCGGGCTCCTACTCGACCACGGTGACGGTGGCCTCGGTGAGGTAGGGCTCGGACTCCCGGTTGACGAGGTAGTTGGCGGTCTCCTCGTCCGTCAGCTGGAGGAGCCGGTCACGGTCGCCGGGTTCGCTGAACAGGTCGTCCGCCGCGACGGTGCCGGTGGCCTCGACCTCGTCGCCGGGGCGCAGGTCCTCGGGCATCTCGGTCACGAAGACCACCGTCTGTTCGTCCCCCATGGTCAGGAAAGTTTCACCGAAGATCTCCTCCACCTCGTTGGTCAGGGTCATCTCCTCCCCGACCAGTTCTTCGGTGGACACTCCGGACTGGTCCAGCTGGGTCAGCCTGGTCTCGTCCTGGCATCCGGTCAGCAGCATCGCCCCGGCCAATCCGGCCGCGGCAAGGGTCAGTGTGCGGTGGGTCATCAGCGTGCTCCTCGGTGCTCCGGCGTCGGTTGTTTACGGTGGCATGTCATGGACCTGCGTTCTGCCACCCTAGCCGCCGAAGCTGGCCGGCCAGTGACAACGGCGGGCAGGTGCACCCCCTCCTGCTCGTCGTGCGCCGGTCGGGACGTCCTCCGGCGGAGGATCGGAGCGCCGGAGCCGTCGGCGGCCGGGGGGAGGTCGCTAGGGTGGAGCCCGGGCGGTCCGGCGCTGTGAGGTCGGTTCGCCGCCATGCCGCGGCCACGAGTGCCGGCAAGGTCACCTGCGAGAGGACTTCGAATGACCCACCCAGCTGCCCGGGACGACGCGGGCGGGCCCGGCCGCCGAGGGCATCGGCGCAGTCGTGCCCGGTCCTTCCTGACCGGTCTGGTCGCGGTCGTGGTCACCCTGGGGTTGCTTGTGACCGTCTACGGGGTGGCGGTCGAACCGCGGTTCGTCCTCGACGAGGAGCGCATCCAGGCCCGCATCCCCGGGCTGGGTCCGGACTGGGACGGGGCGGAGGTGATGGTGTTCTCCGACCTGCAGGTGGGCATGTGGTGGGACAACACCGGGATGGTCGAGCGGGTGGTGGAGCGGACCGTGGCGGCGGAGCCCGACGCCGTCCTGCTGCCCGGTGACTTCCTGTACCAGAGCGAGAGCAGCATCCAGGAGAAGGTCCGGGACGTGACCCGGCTGCTGGAGCCCCTGACGGAGACGGACATCCCCGTGTACGCCATCATGGGCAACCACGACTACGCCGTCGGCGCCGTGGACGAGCTCACCACCGCCCTCGAGGACCGCGGCATCGAGGTCCTGGCCAACGAGGCCACCTCCGTGCCCGCCCCCGGCGCCGGCCCCGGACCGGGGTTGTTCGTGGTCGGGGTGGGACCGTCCTCGGTCGGGGAGGCCGACCCGTCGGCGGCCTTGGACGACGTGCCCGACGCGGCACCACGGCTCGTGATGATGCACAACCCCACCACGTTCCAGGAGCTGCCGGCCGATGCGGCCCCGATGTCGGTGGCGGGGCACACGCACTGCGGGCAGATCGCCCTGCCGCTGCTCTCCCAATGGTCCTACCTGGGCCTGACCGAGGAGGAGGAGCTCGTGGCCGACGGCTTCGCCCCCGAGGGCTACGGGGCCGAGGGCAACGACATGTTCGTCACCTGCGGGATCGGGTTCAGCCTGCTGCCCGTGCGGATCAACGCCCCGCCCCAGCTGCTGACGATCGAGCTGCAGCCCGCCTGAGGCGGGCGCCCCGTCACGGCTCGGTGCTGAGGGCGGCCTGGTCGAGGTAGGGCTCCCCGACGTGACGGTCGTAGAAGCCGGCCTCGTTGTCCTGGTCGTCCTGGTCGATCCGCGCCTGGAACTCCTCCTGCAGGATGCCGGTGACCTCGATGACGGCGCCCTGCTCGGCCTCGGGGAACGCGTACTGGGCGCTGACCAGGAACGGGTCCAGGTCCGGGTCCTCGGTGCTGGTGAGGACCAGGGCGGAACGGGAGGGAACCAGCTCGGAGACCGCCCCGGTGAGGGTCACCTGCTGACCGGCGTAGGAGGACACGTCCGCGCGGAACTCCTCGTCGTACGGGCCGGTGTAGACGCTGACGACCTCCTCGCCGGGAGTCTGTTCGAGCTGGGCGGGGCTGGAGTCCGCGTCGACGCCGGACTCCGGCGCGCCGCCGGGCCCGCAGCCGGTGATGACACCGGCGGCGAGGGCCAGGGCCAGGACGGTGGCCGGCTTCCGGACCCCGGCGAGGCGGTGCTGCGCGTGGATGGACGTCGACATCGATCTCCTGTTCCCGGACTGCTCGTTCGTGTGCTCCGTGTGCTGTGCCACGGGTCAGCCCAGCGCCGTGATCAGGTCCATGCACGCCTGCTCGGACCGCCGGCAGGCCTCGGCGCAGATGCGGCAGTGCTCGTGCTTGTCCGCGTGCTGCTCGCACTCGTCCGCGCAGGCCTTGGACACCATCCAGCACGCGCGCAGCGCCGACAGGGTGATGTTGACGTCGTAGCCGGTGTGCCGGGAGAGCACGTTGCCGGTGGCCGAGGCCAGATCGGCGCAGTCCAGGTTGGTGCGGATGCACTGGGTCAGCTCTCCCACCGAGTCCTCGGACAGGCACGCGTCGGCACAGGCCGTACAGGTCTGGGCACTCTCGAAGCACGCGGCGATGCACGCCGCGAGCTTCACCGGGTCCACCCCGCCCAGGTCCTTCGGGTAGCTCTTGAGCATCGATGGCACATGCATCATGGTCTCGCTCCTTCGTCCGGACTCTGCGGTCATGGGTGCGACGACGTGGATCCGAGCCGCTGGACCCGGCCACCTCGCACAGGTCCGACCGTAGCCGCCGTGCCCGGGATGGGGAACCGCCGGAGGCCCGCATCCGGAGACTGACAGGCGATCCTCAGAAACATTGCGCCGAGGACCGCGGCCTCCGAGGGCGGACGTGTCACCGCGGCGGGGCACCCCTTGAATTGTGGTCTGACATGGGCGAGCATGGGAAAGATGAAGCCTACTTATTATCGAAAGCCGATCCTGGCCGCACTGGCCGTGTCCGCACTCGCCCTGACGGGCTGCACCGAGGAGGACACCACGGCAGAGGTCGTGGGCCCCGTCGCCACCGAGACCAGCACCCCCGGCGGGGACATGACCGCCACCCCCAGCACCGCCCCCGGCGCCGCCACGTCCACCTCCACGCCCACTTCCACGCCGACCGACTCCGCGGCACCGGCCGGTGATCCCGTGGCCGGTGCGGCCGGTGCGGTTGCCGTCATCGCCACCGCGGAGGGCGCGGTGGACGACGGCCGGGCCGTGACGCTCGACCGCGAGGGTCAGGGCGAGAGCTGGATCGTGGCCGTCGCCTCCGGGCAGACCCGCCAGGACGTCATCGTCTCGGCCGACGGCCAGGAGGTCCTCGAGGTGCGTGACGAGGTGGCCCTGACCGACGACAAGGTCGCCGAGCTGGACCGGGCCACCGTCACGCTCGCCGAGGCGGTGGAGACCGCCTTCGGAGAGGTCGACGGGACGCTGGCCCGTGCCGGGGACCTCGGAGAGATCGGCGGCCTGCTGACCTGGGTCGTGCAGATCAACGAGACCGGCACCGGCGAGGTGCTCGACGTCGGGATCAACGCCGAGGACGGGACGGTCACCGGCGTCGGAAGCTGACCCCGGCCACGACCCGCAGCGACATCCACAGCACCCTCGGATCGGCCCCGCCCCGGGGCGGGGCCCGGTGGGAGCGCTCGAAGCCATCGAACAGACCGACCGAAGGAGAACATGATGCGGACCCGACGACAGAGACTGGCGGCGTGGCCGGTGGCCGCGGCCTTCGCCTCCGTGCTGATGGTGGGCTGTGCGGACGAGACGCCCGTGCAGGAGGCCCAGGACGAGGGCACGGAAGCGGCGTCGGCCGTGCTGGGCGAGACGGTCACCTTCGAGAACGAGGTCACCGAGGTCCACGGCCCCAACCTGTTCACCGTCGGTGACGAGGACACCCCCGTGGTCGGCTTCGACGCGGCCGCCGCAGGTCTCGAGGACGGCGACCGCGTGGAGGTCACCGGCACCGTCCGCCAGATCGTGCTCACGGACGTCGAGGCCTGGGGCGGCTTCGACTTCGACCAGGAGGAGAACAACTATCTCGTCGAGCGCGAGCTCGATCTCGGCGTGGTCGCCGACGACGTGCAGCCGGCACCCGAGGAGTGACCGGCCCAAGGTCCTCACCGGAGTTCTGTGACCCGGAGTCCTGACCCGGAGAGCTGACCCACTGGTCCCGCGCGACCTGTCCCGATCCTCCGGTTCCACGGTCGTCGGCGGCGTTCCACCAGCTTGCGTGCTGGTGACCGTGTCAGGATGCCACCATGCCTTCCACCGCACACGGCGCCGGGCGTGCCGGTGACCCGGGACCCGACCGTCACCTGCCGTCGCTGCACGGCGATGCCGCCTCGGGGGTGCCGGTGCCGGTGCGCGTGGCCGCCGCATGGTCCTGGCGGCTCCTCGTCGTCGTCGCCGCGGTGGGCCTGTGCGGCTACCTGCTCTCGACGGTCGCGGTGGTCGTCATCCCGGTGCTGATCGCCGGTCTGCTGGCCGGCCTCCTCTTCCCGCTGGTGCGCTGGGCCCGCAGCCACCGCGTGCCGGCGGGAGCGGCCGCCGGCCTGACGGTCCTCGGACTGGTCGGTGTGGTGGTGGGACTGCTCGTCCTGGCCGGGCGGCAGATCGTCGCAGGCTTCGCCGAGGTCTCCGGCAGCGCGGTGACCGGCGTCCGGCAGTTGCTGGACCGGCTCGAGGGCACACCGTTCGGGTGGGACGTGGGCACCTTCGACGACTGGATCGGCGACGTGGGGCTCACGGTCCAGGACAACAGCCAGGCGATCCTGGACGGGGCGATGTCCTTCGGCTCCACGGCCGGCCACGTGCTGACCGGTGTCGTGATCCTGCTCTTCACCCTGTTCTTCCTGCTCATGGACGGCGAGCGGATCTGGTTGTTCCTGGTCCGGCTCTTCCCGGTCCCGGTGCGTCGCGCGGTCAACGGCGCGGGCCGGCACGGCTGGACGGCGCTCGTCCAGTACGCCCGGGCCCAGGGCCTGGTGGCGGCCCTGGACGCCGTGGGCATCGGGGTGGGTGCCGCCCTGCTCGGGGTGCCGCTGGCCCTGCCGATCGGCATCCTCGTGTTCCTGGGGTCGTTCATCCCCATCGTGGGTGCGGTGGTCACGGGTGCGGTCGCGGTGCTCGTGGCACTGGTGGCCAACGGCACGACGACCGCGCTGCTGATGCTGGGCGTGGTGCTGCTCGTGCAGCAGCTCGAGGGCAACGTGCTCCAGCCGTTGATCATGGGCAAGGCCGTCTCCGTGCATCCACTGGCCGTGTTCCTGGCCGTGGCGACCGGCGCGGTCCTCTACGGCATCGTCGGCGCGCTGTTCGCGGTGCCGGTCGTGGCCTTCCTCAACACGGTGGTGCGCTATCTCGCGGGCGGGGAGTGGCGCACGGACGACGAGATCGACGGGGAACCCTTCTACCATCCCTGGGAGATCCGCAGGCAGGTCCGGCGTCACGGGATGACCCCGCAGCAGCTGCACGCACGGCTGGAGCGGTTCCACCGGGCCCGAACGGCGGACCGCCGGCGTGCCGGGACCGGAGGCGCCCAGAAGGACGCCGCCGAGGAGGATGCCTCGGAAAAGGACACGGCGTGAGGCAGGGGGAGTCCCTGCGCGAGAGCGGCCGGTCCGCGCGGAGGAACGTCGGCGGTGACCACCCGGACCGGTGTGGGATCAGCCGGTCGGAGCCGCGTCCTCCGGTGCTGCGACGGCCACGTTCTCGGCCCGGAGGAAGGGCTGGCCGTGGTAGTACGCCAGTTCGCCGCTCCCGGGCTCTCCCCCGACGTTCTCCTCGACGACCGGAGGGTTGAACACGTCGTGGATCGTGCCGGTGACGGCCACGGTCTCCCCGGCCTCGGGGCTGGCCTCGTCCGGGTTGTAGAACACCAGCAACGGCTCGACGGTGGAGTCCTCGGGGCCGGTGATCGTGAAGCCGACGGCGTCCACGGTCTCCTGGACCTGCCCGGTCAGCACCACGTCCATGCCGGCGTAGTCGTCCCGGACGTCGACGAAGTCGCTGTCGTAGGGGCCGATGTACGGTTCGGCCGGCGCCCCGCCTTCCAGGATCCCCTCCTCCTGAGTCTCCTCGACCTCATCCGTCGTGTCCGTCGTGGCTGCGCCGCAGGAGGTCAGCCCCAGACCGGCGACGGCGAGGGCGGCTGCGGCGGTCGTGCGGAGAGTGGGACGTCGGGACGGTGTCACGGTGGACCTCCTGCGAGTGGGCCGGCAACGGGTGTCCCCGCGGCGTGCGTAGCGGCTGATCCCCGACCGTAGGCACAGGTGAGGAGGGGGCACAATCGGAATGCCGCCCAGGGACGGGTCGGCTGCACATCGTGACCGTATCGTGATAGTCCGGAACCTCCGCGGGACTCAGGACGAATGCTTCGGCCCGGTGCCGGTTTCCGCCCGGTCCAGCAGCTCGGCGAGGGCGTCGTTCACGGCCCGGGGGTGGGTGAGGTTGACCATGTGCCCGGCGCCGGGGACGCGCACGAAGCGGGCGCTGTCCCCGATGGTCTCGGCCAGGTGCTCGCCGCGCTCCCAGGGGATGGTCCGATCCCGGTCGCCGGTGAGCACCACCGTGGGGACGCGCCGGAAGACGCCCAGGGAGTCCGTCCGGTTGTAGCCCACCATGGCCGGGTAGAAGGCGGACACCACGGACTGCCGGGTGCGGACCCACGTGTCCTGCACGGTCGAGATCGTCTCGGGCGAGAGCTCCTCGTCGCCGAACAGCTGCTTCTGCAGCCAGCGGCGACCCCCGGCCCGGCGGAACGGGGCCATCCGGTCGATGGCCGGAGCGAGAAGCCACAGCGACCACGCCACGGCCCGGGCCAGCCCGGTGCGCACCCCGTAGCGCGCCATCGGGTCGGGCATCTCCATCTTCGGCAGGTGCCCCGCGGCCGTGGACAGCAGCGCCACCCCGGTGATGCGGCGCCCGAACAGCTCGGGGCGCTGGCCGGCCAGCGAGATGACCGCCATCCCGCCCATGGAGTGCCCCACGAGCACGACCGGCTCCTCGCCCGTCCGCTGGTCGATGACCTCTCCCAGGTCCTGCCCCAGCCGGTCCATGGTGGCGGACCGATAGCTGCCCCACCCGCTGCCGCCGTGGCCGCGCTGATCGAAGACCACCACCCGGACACGCCGCCCCAGGGCCTCGTACTGGTGCCGGAACTCCTGTGCGTGGGAGGCGAACCCGTGCGCGAACACCACGGTCACCGGTGCGTCCTCCCGGCCCAGGACCTCCGTGCACAGCTCCACCCCGTCGTCCGTGCGGACCCGGTCCGGGCCGTCCGCCGCCCGGGAGGCCGGGAACAGGGACCGGAGGAGAGCGCTCAGGGCCACGGCGGCGGCCGCGCCGGACAGGAGCACCCACCGCGCGGTGGTCCGGTCGGGGCGGGGCCCGGTCCCGCTGCTGCGCCTGCCGCTCATGTCTCTTCTCCTCGTCATCGGTCCTCATCGACTCCGATCAACCCTCGTCGACCTTTTCGGCAGGACCAGGACCGGGATGACCGGTCCAGGTCGGATCGTCCTGGTCCTCCACGGTATCCCCACGCCGGAATGTCCGTGGGAGGACGGCTCGGAAGGACGGCTCGGCAGGCCCCCCGGCGGGGGCGGCTCAGGCGGAGCCCAGCAGGGGGAGCCGGACGGTGAAGCGCGTGCGTCCCGGACGGGACTCGACGCCCACCGTGCCGCCGTGGGCGTGGACCACCGAGCGGACGATCGACAGACCCAGCCCGGTGCTGCCCTCCCGGGAGGCCCGGGAGGTGTCCAGCCGGCTGAAGCGCTCGAAGAGCTTGGCCTGGAACTCCCGTGGGATGCCCGGGCCCTCGTCCAGGACGGAGGCCTCCGCCCAGCCGTCCGGGGTGGCCCGCACGGCCGCGGTCACGGCGGTGCCGGGCGGGGTGTGCTTGCGGGCGTTGGAGAGCAGGTTGGCCAGCACCTGGTGCAGCTGGACGACGTCCGCGCGCACGGGCACCGGCTCCTGGGGCACGTCCAGGGACCAGTCGTGGTCGGGGCCCGCGGCCGAGGCGTCGGTGAGGGCCTCGAGCACGAGTTCGCCGAGGTCCGCGTTCCGCAGCTCCGGGGGGCGGCCCTCGTCCAGGCGGGCCAGCAGCAGCAGGTCCTCGACCAGGGCGGTCATCCGCAGGGTCTGCTGCTCGACCCGGGCGAGCGAGGTCCGGCCGGTGTCGGTCAGGGGCTCGGTGAGCTGGAGCATGTCCGTGTAGCCGCGCACGGCGGCCAGGGGGGTGCGCAGCTCGTGGGAGGCGTCGGCCACGAACTCGCGCAACCGGGTCTCGGACTGCTGGCGCGCGGCCAGGGCGGAGTCGACGTTGCCGAGCAGGGAGTTCAGCGCGTGACCGACCTCCCCGACCTCGGTGCCGGGCCGGGCGAGCTCGGCGGGCACGTGCTGCTCGGCCAGGGAGACCTCCCCGGAGGCCAGCGGAAGACGGGCCACGTCGGCCGCCGCGGCCGAGACCTGCTCCAGCGGGCGCAGGGCGCGGCGCACGACGACGGTGCCGGCCACTGCGACGGTGAGCAGCGCGACGAGACTGCCCACGGCCATGGTGGTCACGAGCTCCGCCACGGTGTCGTCGACCGTCGCCGTGGGCAGCCCGACGACGAGCACCCGGTCGAGTCCCCGTGGGCCCTTGGCGACCGACTCGACCCGGTACTCGCCCACGGACAGGACCACGTCGGAGAGCCGGCCCTGCTCCGTGCCCGTGGAGCGGCGGCGGTCTGCGAAGCCTCGGCGCTCGGACCTCTCGGCGGCGAAGGCGCCCGCCTCCCGCAGCGCCGCGACGTCCCGCTCGGGCAGCGGGGCGGGTACCCCGGACCCGGTGCGGTAGGACGCCGTGACGACCTCCCCCTCCTGCATCACGGCGACCAGGATGCCCACCGGCTGGCCGGGGGCGTCGAGGGGGTCCCGCTCCTGGATCGGGTCGCCCCCGGTGAAGGTCAGCGCCCGCCCGGTGGCCTGGCGCAAGGACCCGTCGAGCCGCTCGACGAGGTCCTGGCGGGTGAGCTCGACGATGGTCGCGCCGAGCACGAGGAGGACCACGGCCATGAGGGTGAGGACCCCGGCGATGAGCCGGGTGGACAGCCGCAGGTGTCGCCCGGTCGGCGGGGTCCGGAGGCCGTGCGGCATCAGGGCGCGGGTTTGATGACGTATCCGGCGCCGCGCACGGTGTGGATCATCGGGGTGCGGCCGGCGTCGATCCGCTTGCGCAGGTAGGAGATGTAGAGCTCCACGATGTTGGCCTGACCCGAGAAGTCGTAGTGCCACACGTTGTCCAGGATCTGGGCCTTGGACAGCACCCGGCGCGGGTTCTCCATCAGATAGCGCAGCAGCTCGAACTGGGTGGTGGTCAGCTCGATCGGCTCCCCGGCGCGGGTGACCTCGCGGCTGTCGATGTTCAGCACCAGATCACCCACCACCAGGGTGGCGCTGTCCTGGGCGGCGGCCCCGGAGCGCTGGACGAGCCGGTGCAGCCGGATCAGCACCTCCTCGATCGAGAAGGGCTTGGTCACGTAGTCGTCCCCGCCCGAGGCCAGCCCCTCGATCCGGTCGGCCACGGTGTCCTTGGCCGTGAGGAACAGCACCGGCACCTCCGGAAAGGACTGGCGGATCCGGGCCAGGACCTCCAGCCCGTCCAGGCCGGGCAGCATCCGGTCCAGGACCAGCACGTCGGGGGCGAAGTCGCGGGCCTGGGCGACGGCGTCGTAGCCCTCGTGGGAGATCCTCGCCTCCCACCCGCACAGCCCCGTGCCCATGGCCACGAGATCGGCCAGCGCCGGCTCGTCGTCCACGACCAGCACCCGGATCGGCGAACCGTCCGGGTGGGTCAGCCGGGGCAGGACCTCGGTGAGGGCGGAGAAGCTGGAGGCGTGGGACATGGGAGCTCCCGGTTCCGGGCGGACGTGACACGGCCACTCTTCCCCACCAGATTAGGCGCATCTCCTGTGCAGGCTGTGCGCAGCCTGTGCCGTGGTGCCGCGGCTCGGAGGAAGACCGCGTGCGCCGGCACAGCCCCGGCACCAGCACCGGGCGGCCAGCGGGACGTCACCGTGGGACGTCACGGCGGAAGTTCACGACGGGACTTCACGGCGGGACTTCACGGCGGGACTTCACAGCGGGACTCCTCGGTGCCCTCCGCCCGGCCAGGAGCTGCGGGGCCGCGCCGGCGGTCGGGCACCGGTCCGGGACGCGTCACCTTTCACAGGAGAACCACAGCATCCTGATACATCCGGCACATGCGCGGACACCAGGGTGGGGCGCAGACCGGTCCTTCGGGTCCGGGCCGGTGGGCAGGGGGTCCGCCGTCGCGATGCGCCGAGGGGGCCGCCGTCATGACCGATTCCCGGGACCACCGATCGCGGGGCGTCCCCTGGGAGGGACCCTCCGCGCAGCGGACCGGTGCCCTTCCTGCGGACGAGGCCTCGACCGACGGCTCGGCCGCAGGGCCGGCCGTCGCGGCACCGGGCAAACGCCGCCTGGTGGGGATCGACGCCGCCCGCGGCCTGGCCCTGATCGGGATGATCGCGATCCACATCCTGCCCTCGTGGGATCCGGACACGTTCGAGCCCACCGCGCAGTGGACCGTCTTCGCCGGCCGCTCCGTCGCCCTGTTCGCCCTCCTCGCCGGAGTGGGACTGGCGTTCAGCACCGGTGGCCGGAGACCGCACAGCGGCCGGCCGATGACCGCCGACCGGGCGGGCGTGGCCGTGCGCGCACTCCTGATCGCGGGTCTGGGCCTGGCGCTCAACCAGGTGATCCCGGGCAACACGGTCGCCGAGGTCCCGGCCGT
The DNA here is from genome assembly GCF_044462225.1 of Kocuria kalidii. NCBI lineage: Bacteria > Bacillati > Actinomycetota > Actinomycetes > Micrococcales > Micrococcaceae > Kocuria > Kocuria kalidii. Next base: position 50,029 of record NZ_JBISWJ010000076.1, read on the forward strand.
CAACATCCTCGTCTACTACGGGGCCTTCTTCCTCCTGACCATTCCCTTCCTGGGTCTGTCCGCGGGAGCGCTGTTCGCCTGGGCGGGTTGCTTCGCCCTGGCCGGACCGGTGCTCGTGCACGTCCTCCGTGACGTCCTGCCGGCCGCCGGCGGCTCCAACCCGGCTCTCACCGACCTGGTCATGGACCCGGGTGCCACGGCCGCCCAGCTGCTGCTGACCGGCACCTACCCGGCCCTGCCGTACCTGGCGTACCTGCTGACCGGCCTGGCGCTCGGCCGGCTCGACCTGGCCGCGATCCGGGTCCAGGCCCGGCTGCTGCTCGGCGGGGTGCTGCTGGCCGTCGCGGCCGCGCTGACCTCCTGGGTGCTCGTCGACCTGGCCGGCGGCTTCGACCAGCTCGTGGACCGCACCCCCGGCCTCGACCCGGAGCTCGTCAACGACGTCATCGTGTGGGGCCCCGACCCGACGCTGCCGACCACCACCTGGTGGTGGCTGACGATCGCCGGCCCGTACACGAACACCCCACCGGCCCTGCTGCTGGGCCTGGGCTCGGCGGTGGCCGCGCTGGGCGCCTTCCTCCTGCTCGCCCGCCGCTTCGGGACCTGGCTGCTGCCCCTGAGCGCCATGGGCGCCATGACGCTGACCGTCTACTCCGCCCATCTCCTGGCCCTGTCCACCGAGGTGCACTACGACCAGCCGCTGTGGTTCTTCGTCCACGTCGGGGTGGCCGTGGCCTTCGCCCTCCTCTGGCGCATGGCCATGGGCCAGGGACCCCTCGAGCGGCTGGTGGCCGGGCTGGTGCGCGTCACCCGCCGTCGCGTGCTGTCCCGGGAGCGTGGCACGGACTGACGTACGAGCCCGGGTGTCGTCTCGGCCCGGACGGAAGTCCGGCCCGGATGGGGACCGGCCCGGACGGGGACCGGCCCGGATAGGGACCGGCGCGGACGGGGACCGGCCCGGATGGGGACCGGCCCGAACGTGCGTGCGGCCCAGGACCGGTCCGGGGCCGCACGCACGGTGTGCCCGACGCACGGTGTGCCCGACGCACGGTGTGCCCGGCGTGCGGCGTGCCTACCGGGCCGCGAGCGCCTCGTGCCGGCGCCGCTGCGCCGCGTAGCCCAGGATGAGCAGCCCGGCCACGGCCAGGCCCACGCCCACCCACGCGGGGGAGCGGTAGCCCCAGCCGGCGGAGATCACGATGCCCCCGAGGAAGGCGCCCGAGGCGTTGGCCAGGTTGAACGCCGCGTGGTTCATGGCGGCGGTCAGGGAGGGGGCGTCCTTGGCCTCGCGCAGCAGGCGCACCTGGAGCGAGGTCGTGAAGATCGAGCCCATGATGCCGATCCACAGCGCCCCCAGGACGGCGGCGGCCGGGACGTGGACGAACAGGGCGAAGAAGGCCAGGGCCACGCCGGAGACGGCGCCGGCGCCCAGGGCGGTGCGCTCGATCGAGCGGTCGATGAGCGGGCCGGCCAGCAGCGAGCCCACGGTCATGCCCACGCCGAACACGGCCAGCACCCACGGCACGGTGCCGATGTCGAGACCGGTGAGCTCGGTGAGGGTCGGGGAGATGTAGGTGTAGACCGCGAACATCCCGCCGAAGCCGACGGCCCCGGCCAGAAGCGTCAGGGCCACCTGCGGCCGGGCGAGGGCGCGGACCTCCTGGAGGGCCGAGGCCATGCCCTCGTTGCAGGTGCGCGGCACCCAGAGGGCCAGGGCCCCGATGGTCAGGGCGCCCAGGAGCACCACCAGCAGGTACGCGGAGCGCCAGCCGAAGGCCCCGCCCAGGGCCGCGGCGAACGGCACGCCCACGATGTTGGCGATCGTCAGCCCCAGCATCACCCGGGCCACCGCGGTGCCGCGCCGGTCACGGGCCACCAGGGAGGATGCCACCACCGCGGCGACCCCGAAGTAGGCGCCGTGGGGCAGGCCCGAGAGGAACCGGGCGGCGAACAGCCACCCGAGGGAGGGTGCGGCCGCCGAGAGCCCGTTGCCCACCACGAACGTGAGCATCAGTGCCAGGAGCAGGGTCTTGCGCTCCACCCGGGCGGCCAGGGTCGTGATGAGCGGGGCGCCGATCACCACGCCCAGCGCGTAGAGCGAGATGGACTGGCCGACGGCGGGGATCGAGGCGCCGAGGTCCTCGGCGATGAACGGCAGCAGGCCCATCGAGGCGAACTCGGTGGTGCCCACGCCGAAGCCGCCCATCGCCAGCGCGAAGAGAGCGAGCCGGGTGCCGGCGGGACCGGGGGCGTTGACGACCTGGAGCAGGGCGGTGCTGGGTGCGGACACGGCGGGTCCTTCCGGAGAGGGCGCAGGGACGGTGAACGAGCACGTCGTCGAGCCCGAGCGAAAGGAGGGGGTGACTTTCGATGCTACGCGCGTCCTCCCGGGCATCCCATGCCCCCGGAGTGTGATCTTCGTCAGCTCGGCCGGCGCCGGCGCGTGCCCCTGCCGCCGTCCCCTGCCCCGCGGGAGCCCGGCCCACCACGCCGGCACGGGGTCGGCCGGGCCCTGCGGGGCGGTCGGCGGCCGCGGGGTCAGCGGAACGCGGAGTGCCCGGTCAGGTGCCGGCCGAGGATGAGGGTGTGCACCTCGTCGGTGCCCTCGTAGGTGCGCACCGACTCCAGGTTGCCGGCATGCCGGAGGGGCGAGTGCTCCAGGGTGACCCCGTTGCCGCCGAGCATCGTGCGCGCCTCCCGGCACACGTCGACCGCGATCCGGCAGTTGTTGAGCTTGCCCACCGAGATCATGTGGTTCTCCAGGCGGCCCTCGTCCTTGAGCCGCCCGATCCGCAGCGCCAGCAGCTGTCCCTTCTGGATCTCCAGGGCCATGTTCACGAGCTTCGCCTGGGACAGCTGGTAGGCCGCGAGCGGCTTGTCGAACTGGATCCGCTGCTGGGAGTAGGCCAGCGCGGCGTCGAAACTGTCCCGGGCGGCGCCCAGCACGCCCCACACGATGCCGTAGCGGGCCTCGTTGAGGCAGGAGAACGGTCCCCGCAGGCCCGGGTTCAGCGGCAGGAGGGCGTCGGCCGGGAGCCGGACGCCCTCGAGGCGATGTCGCACTGGACGGAGGCGCGCATGGACAGCTTCGGCTCGATCGGCGTGGCCGTGAACCCGGGGGTGTCCGTGGGCACGAGGAACCCCCGGACGCGCTCCTGCCCGCTCTCGTCGGCGGCCTGGGCCCAGATCACGGCCACGTGGGCGATCGAGGCGAGACCGATCCAGCGCTTGGCGCCGTCGATGACCCACTCGTCGCGGTCGCGCACCGCCGTGGTCGCCATGGTCGAGGGGTCCGAGCCGGCGGTGGGCTCGGTGAGACCGAAGCAGCCGATGATCTCGCCGGCGGCCATGCCGGGCAGCCAGCGCCGCTTCTGCTCCTCGGAGCCGTGCTCGGCGATCGCGGACATCGCGAGCGAGCCCTGCACGGACACGAACGTGCGCAGCCCGGAGTCCCCGGCCTCGAGCTCCTGCATCGCGATCCCGTACTGCACCGCGGTCCTCCCGGCGCAGCCGTGGCCCCGGAGGTGCATGCCGAGCAGTCCGAGCTCCGCCAGCTCGGGAACGATCTCCTGCGGGAAGACGGCGTCGGCGTACCACCGGGCGATGTTCGGCCGGACCCTCCGGTCCACGAACTCGCGGACCGCGTCCCGGGTCCCGAGCTCCTCCGGGCTGAGGTCTGCCTCGACGTCGAGCAGGTCGGTCGCGGCGGGGGTCATGGGTCCTCCTGGGATCGGGGCGGTCGGGTGCCTTTGACGAGGATGGCGCATCCGGGACCTGCACGGCAGGCGGACGGGAGCGGCCGACGTCCGGACCCGCGGACGAGCGCATCAGGTAGTTGCAGTTTCACAGAGATTCGTGGAAATGTGATCTGTGCAACATCCGCCCGACTGCCGGAGGACTTCCGTGACCCGACCGCCCCGCACCGCCGCCGACGTCCCGGCACCGGTGCGCGCCGAGCGCTCCGGTGCCGTGGTGGGGGTCGACGACGAGGGCCGCCCCGGCGTGCCCGCCTGCGCGCCGCGCGGGCGGTGCCGGGCCGGGGGCGCTTCCGTCGCAATCGTCATGAGTGGGGCTTGCGCGTCCCGCCGTGACATGCTTCGTCTCGTTATGAGGACCGTCATGCTCCGGAAACACCTCGTGCCCGTGGCAGTAACACGGACTTCCTACTGTCGGAGCAGTTCCGCTCGCCCCGCCCCCGAGGAGCACCCCATGACCGAGCACGCCGGACCAGGACCCGCGCCCGTGGTGCCGCACGGGCGGCGACCGGACCTGCGGGTGGTGGGCGGCACGGCCGTGGAGCCCGCGGGGACCGAGGACGAGCGGCGCCGGGCGCGTGCCGCGGCGGCGCGGGCCGCCCACCCGTCGTCCGGGCTGGGCGTGCCGGGCTTCCAGCGGCCGCAGCCCGCGGCGGGCCCCGGCCGGGACGGGGCCTCGACGCCCGGCGGGCCGGCCGCGGCGGCGCCGGGGGACGACGAGCAGAACGATCGGCCCGACGGGCACCAGGGCGACCGGCAGAACGACCAGGGCTCCGGCGTCCCCGTGCTCGACGGGATCGGCCCGCACACGGTCACGGGAGCGGTGCTCCTACCGGCGGCCCGGTCCGGGGACGCGCTCAAGGTCGAGGTGCTCGCCGTCGTGGACCCCGACCCGTGCGGCGGGCCCCTCGAGGCCGGGTGCACCGCCTATCTGCCGGTCCGCGCGGACGGCGCCGCCTTCTGCCCCCGGGAGCTCCACCGGGCCCTGGGTGCGGCGGGCCGGCCCCTGTGCGGCACCTTCCGGGTGACCGTGTGCCGGGCCGGCGGCCGGGACGTCCCCTCCGTGGCGCACCGCCAGCCGTTCGCCGAGACCGACGAGCACTGGATCGTCGTCGGGCGCTCGGGGACGGAGGGCGCCGACGACGAGCGCACGTTCTGCCTGACCGCGGCCATGCAGCGGGCCGTGAGCGCCGGGGTGGACTTCCTGGCGGGCGACCGCGGGATGGACCGGCCCATCGCCCAGGCCTATCTCTCCACCGCCGCGGAGTTCGCCGTCACCCGGCTGGAGGACAGCTCCGTGGGCGCCCACGGGCGGATCCGCAAGGCCGACTTCTCCTGAAGCCCCGGCCCGCACCGTCGCACCCGATTGATGTGCTTTCGTAACCGTCATATTTCGCATGGACGGCGCGAGAAGCCGGCTCGACACCCTACTGTGGGTGACGCAGGTCACGCGGGCGTCCGTGCACGGTCCCGACAACGAGGTCGGGCCGACTGCCGCCGGTAGCACCACGGCCGGGGCGCCCGGTGACCTGTCCAACGTCCCGCACCCGCCGCACGAAATCGCCGCGGCTTCCCGGTGCGAGTCCCCGGCGCCGTCTCGGTGCGGAAACACCGGGGCGCCGAACCCGTAACACCGTCTCCCTAGGGTCGTAGTCGTTCCACGAACCCGCCTCTGACCACGGGAGACACCCCATGCGTGAGCACTTCGCACGACGAGCCGCCGACGAACTCCAGCGCGGGCTCGGGCGGCGCACCTTCTTCCGGGCGGCCGCCGGCGTGGCCGCCGCCGGTGCCGTCACCACCACCGGGGCGAGCGCGGCCACCGCCGCCGCCTCGGCCGCAGGTGCCCAGCACTCCGCTCCCCGGGGCGGGCGTCCCGGCTTCCGCGGCACCGTCCTCCAGTCGGGCCGGGGTCCGATCCCCGGTGACCACTACCTCCCCTCGGACGTGGACAGCGTGCTGTGGGGCTACGTCCCGTCCCTGGACGCCGAGCCCTCGCTGCGGATGGGCTCGGGCCGGACGGTCACCATCGACGCCGTCTCGCACGAGGGGATCCTCGAGGACCAGGGCCGGGACCCGGTGGGGTTCTTCGGCGAGCAGGGGGTGCCCCGTGCGCAGGTCCTGGAGGACGCGACCGAGATCGCCCGCGACTACGACCGCACCGAGCGCGACTTCGACCGGGACGGCCCGCACGTGGTCACCGGCCCCGTGTTCGTCGAGGAGGCGCGACCCGGCGACGTCCTCAAGATCGAGACGCTGCGCGCCGACCTGCGCGTGCCGTACGGGGTGGTCTCGAGCCGCCACGGCAAGGGCGCCCTGCCCCGGACCGCGGACGGCCCCGCGGCGGGCATCACCCTCGAGGAGGTCATGCCCCCGGTCGGCACGGACGGCCGCGCCACGGGCGAGCCGGAGGACTACGGCACCGTCTCGGTGTTCACCCCGGTCGAGAAGGGCCGGGGCGTGATGGGCGGGGGCCGGGTCCGCTTCCCGCTGCGGCCGTTCATGGGCATGATGGGCGTCGCCTACCAGCAGGGTGCCGGACTCACCGACGACCTGCTGAACTCGATCCCGCCGACGCTGGGCGGCGGCAACATCGACATCCGTCATCTCGGCGTGGGCTCCACGTTCTACCTGCCCGTGCAGACGGACGGGGCCCTGTTCTACGTGGGGGACCCGCACATGGCCATGGGGGACGGCGAGGTGGCGCTCACCGCGATGGAGGGTTCGCTGCGCGGCACGTTCCGGCTCACGGTCTGCAAGGCGGGGGAGGGGGACGCGCCCTCCGTGGCCCACGCCTACCCCTTCGCGGAGACGGACGAGCACTGGATCCCGATCGGGCTCTCCGACCCGGACGGCGCGGCCGGCGGCCAGGGCTCCGACCTCGACGTGGCGATGCGCCGGGCCGTGGTCAACGCCCTCGACTTCCTGGAGCAGGACCGGGGCATGGAGCGCGCCGTCGCCTACGCCTACCTCTCCGCCGCCGCGGACTTCGCGATCTCCCAGGTGGTGGACCGCACGGTCGGCGTGCACGGGCTGATCCGCAAGGCGGACTTCGACCGCCCCTGAGCGCGCCCTGCTAGCCTCCGGGCATGACCCCTTCCTCCCGTTCCTCCCGGGCGGACGCCGCCGTCACGTCCCTGCCGCGCACGATCGGCAGGGTGCTCCTCGGGCTCGTCCTGCTCGGCGCGGGGATCGGTCACCTCACGGTGGCCCGGGAGGAGTTCGTCGCCCAGGTGCCCCGGTGGGTGCCCGTGCCCGTGCCCGACGACGTCGTGGTGCTCGGCTCCGGGGTGGTGGAGATCGTCCTCGGCGCCGCGCTCGTGGTCCTGCCCCGGTGGCGGGTGGCGCTCGGGTGGCTCGCCGCGGCGTTCTTCGTGGCCGTCTTCCCGGGCAACGTCTCGCAGTACCTCACCCGGACCGACGCGTTCGGCCTGGACACCGACCGGGCCCGGGCCGTGCGGCTGCTGTTCCAGCCGCTGCTCGTGCTCTGGGCCCTGTGGTCCACCGGGGCGTGGCGGGCGTGGCGCCGCTCCCGCCGGGATCAGTCCCGGCGGCCGGCGTAACGGTCGGCGTAGCGGCCCCGCACGCGCCGGTACACGGCGAACGTGCCGAGATAGGCGAGGGCCGCGAGCACCACGACGGGCAGCCACTCCTGGGCGTCCACGGTGGTCAGCAGGGCCCCGGCCGAGGTCAGCACCAGGGCCAGGACGAGCAGGGTCGCGACGATCGACTTCACGGGCGTCCTTCCGGGGCGCGGGTGCTTCGGGCACCTCCAGCGTAGCGGCCCGGAAGGCGCGGACCCGTGGCGGCGACCCGGCCACGGTGGTCCCACGGCCGGCGTCGGGCGACCGGGAAACCGGCGACAGTGACCCGGCGACAACGGTCCGGTGGCAGTGACCCGGCGGCAGCGGGCCGGGGCTCAGCAGCCCGGGGCTCAGCAGGCCGCGGCGAGCGCAGGGGCGGGCTCACTCGCGCGGGACTGCGCGGGGACCTCCCCCGGGTGCAGCAGGTCCTCGACGTCCGCCTCGTCGAGGGCGGCTTCGCGGGCCAGGAGGGTCACCGGCACGCCGTGGCGCACGGCCAGGCGGAGTTCGTCCCGCAGGGTCTCGACGGCCTGGTCGAGCCGCCAGCGCTCGCCCTCGAGGTCGGCCTCGAAGGCCCACAGGCGCCGGCTCTGGTCCTCGGCGTCCTGGACGGCGAGGGGACCGGCGTCTCCCAGGGTCTGGTCGAAGGACCACTCGGCGGTCTCGACCCGTCCGGCCGCGGCCAGGACCCGCCGGGTGAAGAACGGGCGGAACAGCATCGCGCCGCCGTCGGGGACGATCGACGCCGCAGGCCCGTCGGTCAGGGGCGCCTCCTGCAGGAAGCCGCACTCGCAGGCGTGCACCTGCCGGCCGTCGAGGGCCGCCTGGGCCACGGCGTGGTTCACGTGGTCCTGCACGTCGGCGAAGTCGAGGAGGCGCACCGGCATGGGCCGGCCGCAGTGCACCGGGGCGGTGGCCGCCGTCCTGGGATCGTCCCGGAGCGTGGGGAGGGGTGAGGGGGCGGTCTTCTCGTCGGTGGATCCGGGGTGCTGCTGGCTCATTCCTCGACCTTCCTCGCGTGTCCTGCGGTGTTTCTCGGAGTCTGCCTGCGGGTCCTCGCGGAACCGCACCGTTCCCATGGAACAGGAGGATCGTTAGCTTGTCTAGTTATTCGCACGCCTAGTTTTCAAATCCCCTAGACTGTCAGCATGACTGATGCGTCCGATGCGTCTGAGACCTCGCCCGGCTACTGGTACGCCACCGAGGGTCGTCGTCCGCCGGCCCTGGAGGTGCTCGAGGCCATGCGGGCCTACCGCGCCGCCGAGTCCGCCATGCGGCTCCGGACCCGGGACTCGATGGGCATGGGGGAGAAGGACCTGCTCGCCCTGCGCTACCTGCTCGAGGCCGACCGTGCCGGGACCCCGCTGAGCCCGCGGGACCTGGCGCGCCGGCTGGGCATCTCCTCCGCCTCGACCACCACGCTGCTGGACCGGCTGTCCCGCAGCGGTCACGTGGCGCGCCGCCCGCACCCCACCGACCGGCGGGCGCTGGTCATCGTCGCCACCGACACGGCCCACTGCGAGGTGCGCTCCACGCTCGGGGCCATGCACGAGCGCATGATGCGCGTGGCCCGCGGGCTGAGCCCCGAGGAGGCCGCCACGGTGACCGCCTTCCTGCGCGCCATGACCGAGGCGGTCGAGGCCGACGACGGGCCCCGGCACCGGGAGCAGGTCGAGGACCGCCGCTCCCCGGACCACGGGGCCGCCTGAGCCGGGCGCCCGCGCCGCCGGACGGACGCCGCCCGGTATGCGGACCGACCTCCGACATGCTGAGGTGACCACGCCGGGGCCCGCTGTCCGTGTGGAGGGCGGGCCCCGGCGTCGTCGTGCCGGAAGGACCGGCGGATCCGTCAGTGGGTCGGGAAGCCCAGGTTGATCTGGGACTCCGAGGGCTCGGGCCAGCGGGTGGTGACGAGCTTGCGGCGGGTGTAGAAGTTGAAGGACTCCGGCCCGTACATGTGGGTGTCGCCGAACAGGGAGTTCTTCCAGCCGCCGAAGGAGAACGCGCCGATCGGCACCGGGATCGGGACGTTGACCCCGACCATGCCGACCTCGATCTCGAACTCGAACTGCCGGGCGGTCTTGCCGTCGCGGGTGAACACCGCCACCCCGTTGGCGAACTGGTTGGTGTTGATCAGCGCCACGGCCTCCTCGTAGGTCGCGACCCGCACCACGGACAGGACGGGGCCGAAGATCTCCTCGTCGTAGACCTTCATGCCGGGCTTCACGTGGTCCAGCAGCGAGACGCCGGTGAAGAACCCTCCGCCGTCGAACTCCTGGGCCGTGCCGTCGACGACGACGGTCGCCCCCTCGGCCTCCGCTCCGGCCACGTAGGCGTTGACCCGCTCCAGGGCCGCCTGCGTGATGAGCGGGCCCATCTCCGAGGCCGGGTCGGTGCCGTCGCCGATGGTCAGCCCGGCCACCCGCTCGCTGATCCGCTCGATCAGCGGATCGGCCACGTCCCCGACCGTGACGAGCACCGAGACCGCCATGCAGCGCTCCCCGGCCGAGCCGTAGGCGGCCGAGACGGCCGCGTCGGCGGCCCCGTCCAGGTCGGCGTCGGGCATGACCACCATGTGGTTCTTCGCCCCGCCCAGGGCCTGGACGCGCTTGCCGTGCTGCGCGGAGGTCTCGTAGATGTACTTGGCGATCGGGGTGGAGCCCACGAAGGACACGGCCTTGACCAGCGGATTGGTCAGCAGCTCGTCCACGGCCACCTTGTCCCCGTGCACCACGTTGAGCACCCCCGGCGGCAGACCGGCCTCGGCGAAGGCCTCGGCGATCCACACCGCCGCCGAGGGGTCGCGCTCGGAGGGCTTGAGGATCACGGTGTTCCCGGCCGCGATCGCGGTGGTGATCATCCACAGCGGGACCATGGCGGGGAAGTTGAACGGGGTGATGCACGCGACCACCCCCACCGGCTGGCGGATCTGGTGGACGTCCACCCCGGTGGCGGCCTGCTCGAGGAACTCGCCCTTCATGTGGTGCATCAGTCCCGCGCAGAACTGCACGTTCTCCAGCCCGCGGGCGATCTCTCCGGCCGCGTCGGAGAGGACCTTGCCGTGCTCGGCGGTGATGATCGCGGCCAGCTCGGGCGTGCGCTCCCGGATGATGTTCTCGACCTTGAACATGATCGCCGAGCGCTTGGCCATCCCGGTGGCCCGCCACCCGGGCAGGGCGAGCTCGGCGGCCTCCACCGCGGTGGCGACCTCCTCGGCCGAGGCCAGCAGCACCTGCCTGGCCACCTTCCCGGTCGCGGGGTTGTAGACGTCGGCGGTGCGCTCGGAGCCGCCGTGGCGGGCTCCGTCGATGAAGTGCTCGACGACCGCCCCGGTGACCCCGGGGTCCCTGCCGCCCTGCTCGGCCTGTCGCTGCGCGGCGCGCTCGGCGCCCTGCTTGGTGTCCTGCATGGTGTTCTTCTCCTCGGTCGTGGTGGTCTCGGCGCCGCTCAGGCCCGGTCCGGGTCCCAGCCCGGGATCTTCCCGTCCGGCGCGGCGTACTTGGCGATGAGGGAGCAGTCCTTGTCCCCGAGGCCCTCGTCGATGAGCTGCTGCAGCTTCTCGGCCACGAGGGCGGCCGCGGGCAGCTGCACACCGGTCTGCTCGCCCGCCATGAGGGCCAGGCCGGCGTCCTTGGCGGCGAGGGTCGCGCTGAAGGTGGCGTCGAAGTTGTCGTTGGCCGCGGCGGAGTCCACGATCCCGGGCACCGGGTACCAGGTCTGCAGCGCCCAGGAGTTGCCGGAGGACACCGAGGCGATGTCCCAGAACACCTGGGGGTCCAGGCCCAGCCGGTCGGCGAGCACCGAGCCCTCGGCGCAGGCCTCGAGGCAGATGAACAGCATCATGTTGTTGACGATCTTGGCGGCCTGGCCCGTGCCGGCCTCGCCCGTGGCCACGATCTTGCGGGCCATCGGCTCGATGAAGGTCCGGGCGGTCTCGACGACGTCGGGCTGCCCGCCGACCATGAAGGTCAGGGTGCCCGCCGCCGCGCCGCTGATCCCGCCGGAGACCGGCGCGTCCACGAAGCGGAAACCGGCGTCCGCGGCGGCCCGGTGGAGGTGCTCCGCGGTCTCCACGTCGATCGTGGAGCTGTCGATGAGCAGCGCGTCCTTCGGGGCGAGCGCGATGACGCCGCTGTCGCCGAGGTAGACGGCCCGGGCGTGCTCGCCCTTGGGGAGCATGGTGAACACGACGTCGGCGCCCTGCAGCGCCTCCTCCATGGAGTCGAAGGTCTGCACGCCCCTGTCGCGGGCGGCCGCCATGGCGTCGGCGCTGACGTCGTGGCCGCGGACGTCGTGGCCGGCCGCGGCGAGGTTGGCGGACATCGGATTGCCCATGTGGCCGAGGCCGATCCAGGTGATGGTGGTCATCGGGGAGTCCCTTCTGGAAGGTGTCGTGCTGGGAGGTGTCGTGCTGCGACGTGTCGCACGGAGCGGTGTCGCACGGAGCGGTGTGGCACCGGGCGGTGTGGCACCGGGAGGTGCCGCAGTGGGAGGTGACGGACCGTGCGGTCCCGGACCGCGGGCCGCCGAACGGCGGGCTGTCGCCCCGCGGAGCACCGGTCCGCACGCTGCCGGGCGGTGGGGTGCACGCACGGCGCGCCCAGCGGCGGACCGGGGAACCGGTCCGCCGCTGGGCGCGGGCGAGGATCCGTGCTGGAGCCCGCCGGGACGTCGGTGCGGATCAGAGGGCCTGGTCCCGGGTGGCCTTCTCCTCGGAGAGCCGGCGCCGGTCCTCGGCGTCGACGTCCTGGAGGGAGATGCCCTTGGTCTCGCGCAGCGTGGCCACCGCGAAGAGGGTGATGAGGCAGGCGATGCTGATGTAGATCGAGATCGGCACCCAGGAGTTGAACTCGCGCAGCAGGGCGGTCGCGATGATCGGGGCCAGCGAGCCGGCGACGATCGAGGTCACCTGGTAGCCCAGGGAGACGCCCGAGTAGCGCATCCGGGTGGGGAACATCTCGGCCATGATCGCCGGCTGCCCGGCGTACATGAGCGCGTGGACCATCAGGCCCAGGGTGATCGCCGCGAGGATGACGAAGCTGTTCTCGGTGTTGAACATCGGGAACGCGATGAACGCCCAGCCGATGCCCAGCACGGCGCCGGCCGCGTACATCGGGCGGCGGCCCACCTTGTCGGTGAACCGGCCGACGATCGGCACGCAGACCGCGTGGATCACGTGCGCGATCAGGAGCAGCAGCAGGATCCGGCTGGTGTCCACGTCCAGCTGGGTGGACAGGTAGGTGATCGAGAACGTCACCACCACGTAGTAGAGGATGTTCTCCGCGAAGCGCAGGCCCATGGCGCCGAAGACGCCGCGCGGGTAGCGGCGGAAGACCTCGCCCACGCCGTAGGCGGCGGACTTCTCCTCGAGGACCTCCTGCTGGGCCTCCTTGAAGATCGCGGCGTCCGTGACGTGGGTGCGGATGTAGTAGCCGATGGCCACGATGACGATCGACAGCCAGAAGCCCACGCGCCAGCCCCAGGCGAGGAACGCCTCCTCGGAGAGGACGAAGGACAGGGTCAGGAGCACGATGGTCGCGAGCAGGTTGCCCAGCGGGACGGCGGCCTGCGGCCAGCTGGACCAGAAGCCGCGCTCCTTGTTGGGGGAGTGCTCGGCCACGAGCAGGACGGCACCGCCCCACTCGCCGCCCACCGCGAAGCCCTGCACGAAGCGCAGCACCACGAGCATCGCCGCGGCCCAGTAGCCGATCTGGTCGTAGCCGGGCAGGCAGCCCATCAGGAAGGTGGCGGCGCCGACCATGACGATCGAGATCTGCAGCAGGTGCTTGCGCCCGTACTTGTCGCCGAAGTGGCCGAAGACGATGCCGCCCAGCGGGCGGGCGATGAAGCCGACCGCGTAGATCAGGAAGGCCTTGAGGATGCCGTCCAGCGGGTTGCCGGTGTCCACGAAGAACAGCTGGCCGAAGACCAGGGTGGACGCGGTGGCGAAGAGGAAGAACTCGTACCACTCCACGACCGTGCCGGCCATCGAGGCCGCCACGACCTTCTTCAGCCCGCCCCGGTTCTCGGGCGAGTCGTTCGGGTCCGCCGTGGCGGCGACCCTGTCCTCAGTGCTCATGGGGGTTCTCCTGTACCTGGGGAAACGGTGACGGTAGTCACAATGTTTGCCTACAGTGTGCGGATCTGTGGTGCGCTTCACAATGACCATGCGCTCGCGGTACCTGTGCAAAAATGCACATGTCGCCCGGACGTGTGCGTTCCCCGGTGCGGACCCCGCCGAACGGAGGAGCTGCCCCTTGTCGCACGGCGCCGACGACCTCCTGCTCCTGCTCGCGGTGGTCCGCCACGGCTCCTACGCCGGGGCCGCCGCGGACCTCGGCCTCAGCCACACCACCGTGTCCCGGCGCATGGCCGCGCTCGAGAAGATCGTGGGTGCCCGGCTGCTCGTGCGCACCGGCGAGATGTGGGAGCCCAGCGAGCTGGGCCGGAAGTTCGTGGCCGCCGGCGAGGAGATCGAGGCCGCGATGGGCTCCCTCCCGCTCGGCGCGGGCGTCCGCGGCGGCGCGATCAACGGGGTGGTGCGGGCGATGGCCCCGGACGGCTTCGGCGGCGTGGTGATGGGCGCCGCCATGCGGCGGCTGATCGAGGAGCACCCCGGGGTGCGGCTGGAGATGATCAACGCGGCCCGGCGGGCGCAGACCAACCCGGTGGGCATCGACCTGGAGGTGGTCGTCGGGCGCCCCGAGGTCTCCCGCAAGGAGGCCTTCCACCTGGCCGACTACTCCCTGGGCGTCTACGCCTCGCAGGACTACCTCGCGGCCCACCCGCCCATCCGCACGCCCGACCACGTGCAGGAGCACCCGCTCGTCTACTTCGTGGAGTCCATGCAGGACGTCGCCGAGCTGGACATCCCGCGCCGGCGGTTCCCGCGGATGCGCCAGGGCGTGGGGGCGACGTCGTCGGTGGTGCACGTGGAGCTCACCCGTGCGGGTGCGGGCGTCGGACTGCTGCCGTGCTACCTGGCCGAGCGGACCGGGGACCTGGTGCGGCTCTTCCCCGAGGAGCTGTGGTTCCCGGTGGAGTACTGGGTGGTCTCCCGGGCGGACCTGCTGCGCCGGCCCGCCGTGCAGGCGGTCGTGGAGGCGATCCGCGCCGCCGTGGCCGACATGAAGGACGAGCTGATCGCCGCGCCGCGCTGAGCGCGCCCGGTGCTCGCGGCCCGCCGACCACGGCGCGGTCACCGGCGCGGTGTCCGCCGCAGGGACGCCGGGGACGGCCCCGACGACGGCGGAGCCGGCCGGATCCACATGACCGTGCCGTCGAGGACAGCCTCCGGCCGGCCGGCGGACGTCCGGGGCGCGCCGGCCGGTGCGGACGCCCTGCTCGCCGGCCGGGCGTCAGGTGGATCGTGGGCGGACCGGGTCCGGACCCGGCCATCACGGGTACCGTGGGCTGATGGACCTGAACAGATTCTCACCCGGCCGATTCCGCGGGACCGCGATCACCGTGGCCCACCGCACGGAGACGGGCATCCGGGACGTGCTGGCGCGCCGGGCGGCCGCCCGGGGGTGGACCCCTGCGGTCCTCCCGTACTCCGGCTACGCCGGCGCCGACCACGCCCGCGTGCTGGGGCGGGTCGTCCTCGCGCCGGCGTCGGTCGATCCGGCGGCCCGCCGCGGCATCGCCGGATGGCGGCGCCTGCTCACCCTGGAGAGCCCCGGGACCGAGGTGCGGATCGAGCTCGCCGGCACCACGACCACGGTCACCAGCGACTCCGCCGGCATCGTCGACGTCCGACTGCCGTTGGACACCCCCTTGGCCCCGGGCACCAGCACCGCTCTGCTGCACCTCGACGGCCGCGAGCAGGTGCCGGCGACCGTGCACGTCATGAGCGGCGAACCGGTGCGCGGGGTGATCTGCGACATCGACGACACGGTCTGGGTCACCGGCATCTCGCACCCGGTCCGGGCGAGCTGGCGCACCCTGTCCGGCTCCAGCTCGACCCGGCAGTCGGTGCCGGGCATGGCGCGGCTGCTGCGGACCGCCGTCGAGGGCCAGGACCATCCCGGGGTGGTGTACCTGAGCAACGGCCCCTGGAACTTCGTGGGGCCGGTCACCCGGTTCCTGGCGCGCCACGACTTCCCGGCCGGGGCCGTCCTGATGACCGACTGGGGAGTCACCCCGCACCGTTGGTTCCGTGACGGCCGGGAGCACAAGTCCTCCTCCCTCGCCCGCCTGGTGGAGGACCTGCCCCACGTCACCTGGGTGCTCGTCGGGGACGACGGCGAGCACGACCCCGACATCTACGGCGAGCTCGCGAAGACCCACCCCGACCGCGTGGCGGCCCTCGCCCTGCGTCAGGTCCGGCCGGGCGCACCGGACAGCGCCGATCAGGAGAAGAGCTCCGTCAACGGAGTGCCCGTCCTGCGCGGCGCCGACGGGGACAAGCTCCTGCCACTGCTGCGCGACGCGCTGCGCCACCGCCCGCCGGCCGGCGCCTGAGCGCGTCGACGACGGCGGGCGCCCCGCCGACGGCCGGGGCCGGCATCCCTCGCCGCCGCCTGCGGGCCGTTCGCGCCGTGGCGCTTGTCACGTCCACTACTCAGCGTTACTCTGTACTGGTAGTCAATAACGCTGAGTAGTTGTCGGGGGTGGCAGGTGGGCAAGCAGGCGACGGAGATGCTCAAGGGCATCCTGGAGGGGATCGTCCTGGCCGTCCTGTCCGGGCGACCGGCGTACGGCTACGAGATCACGGCGTGGCTGCGCGAGCAGGGATTCACCGACATCGCCGAGGGAACCGTCTATGCGCTGCTGCTGAGGATCGAGCAGCGCGGCCTCGTCGACGTGGAGAAGGTCCCGTCCGAGAAGGGGCCGCCGCGCAAGGTGTACTCCCTCAACGCGCAGGGCCGGGAAGTGCTCGAAGAGTTCTGGAGGACCTGGAGCTTCCTCTCGGAACGATTGGAACAGCTCCGTGAAGGAGGCGGTCAGTCATGTTCATCATCTCGAAGGTGATCGGCGACAAGCGGCAGTACCGGCAGTACCGGGCTCGTGCGGCCCGGCTCCCGGCGCACTACCGGGACGCGGTCGAGGCGCTGGAGCGGTACCTGACGTACTCCAGGTCGTGGAGCGCCGAGGGCCTGATGTCGATGCTGGATGACCTCGTCGACCTGTTCGAGCAGAGCGCCGCGCGCGGGACCCCGGTCCGGGGCATCGTGGGGGACGACCCCGTGGAGTTCGCCGAGACGTTCCTGCGGACCTACTCGGACGGGGACTGGCTGAGCAAGGAGCGGCGGCGGTTGACCGACGCCATCGCGCAGGCCGAGGAACGCGAGGGAGCGCGCTGACGGCGGTCCGGCGCACCCGGTGCACCGGGTGAGCCGGCGGCGGGGCCCCGCGCCGGCCGTCGGGCCGGACGGCAGCACCGCCCCACGGCCCCGCCCCGCCGGCGCCGCGCCACTGGAACCGCACCGACCGGCCCCGCACCGGCGGGAGCGGTCGGTGCGGGGCCGGTCGGAGCGGGCTCAGTGGCAGGAGCAGCCGTGCTCCGCCTCCGCGCCGCCGGAGCAGCAGTGCCCGGGCGTGGGTGCGGGGACGTCCAGGACCGGCGAGCGGTCGAAGAAGCCCTCCGGGCGCAGCCGGAACCCGACGGTGTCCACCGGCATGATCGGCCAGTCCTCGACCCGCGGGAAGTGGGTCAGCCCGAACGTGTGCCAGACGACGATGTCCTCGCCGTCGACGCTGCGGTCCCGGCCGGTCCACTCCGGTAGCCCGCCGTCACCGCTGTGCTGGTTCGGGAAGTCGCCGGTCGGGTACCGCTCGGTCTCCTCGTACGGGGTCACCCACAGCGCCTTGGTCGCGAAGGTGGCCCGGCGGTGGATCGGGGAGCCCTCGGCAGCCAGCAGCGTGGGCATGCCCTCCGGGTGCAGCTTGTAGCCGACCGGTTCGCCGAGCCGGTTGTAGGACTCGGCGCTGGAGACCACCCAGGTGCGGCCCACGGACATGTCGGCGTCGCGCATCGCCTCCTGCTCGTTGGCGAGCACGGTGCGCCTGCGGGTGAAGGCGTTGCCGCGGGGGTTGTGCTCGGACACCGGCAGCCGGACCGCGTCCTCCTCCTCGACCCGGCACGGACCGCCGTCGAGGGCGAAGTCCAGCCGGGCGGAGAACAGGTGCTGGTGGAACGGCGCGCCCAGGCCCGGGGCGATCTCGGAGGCGTAGTCGCTGGGCCCGTCCGGCAGGGACGAGGTGAACACCACGCCGGTGGCCTTGGCCTCGAACTCGATGGTGCCGTCCAGGTACAGGTACCAGTAGAACCCGTAGTCGTAGTTGCCCACGGTGGTGAAGAAGGAGATCACCAGGCGGCGGTTGCGCCGGGTGTAGGCCACGCCGCTCCACAGGTCGGTGTGCTTGGCGAGGACGGACCAGTCCTCCTCGTGCATGCAGATGCCGTTCCGGATCTCGCGCGGCTCGCCGCGGCCGCTGACCACCACGGGGGACAGGTAGGTGATGTCGCCCAGGCAGTCGCAGCCCAGCTCCAGGGAGTTGGCCCACTGGCCCACGAGGTACTCGCCGGTGTCGAAGTAGTTCTGCCAGGACCGCACGGGCGAGGGGTCGCCGTAGGGGACCACCATCTCGGCGATCGCGGCCCGGTCGAGGATGCGCCGGGTCTTCCCGTCGTCGTCGAACGCGATGTTGTGCAGGACCAGGCCTTCGCGCATGTCGAAGCCCACGTCCAGGCTCCACTTCTCCCACTCCACGTGATTGCCGCCCGTGACGGTGAAGGACGGGCCCTCCGGCTGGGTGATCTCGAACGGCTTCTGGGTGGTGCGCAGCGGCCCGGTGAGCTCCGGGTCGGTGTAGTTGCCGTGCTCCTCGGGGACCGGCATCACGCCGATGTCCAGGACCTGGTCCACGGCGTGGTTCGTGACGTCCACGTAGGCCACCAGCCCGTCGACGGGGTGGGCCCAGGCCGAGTCCTCCTCGTGCTCCTGCAGGAAGGCCAGACCGCGCAGGATGCGCCGGCCCTTCTCCTCCGGGTACTCGAAGACGCCGGCCGACAGGGGCGCCACCCGCACCTGGGCCACGTCCAGGCCGCGGCGGTCCAGGGCGGCCAGCCAATCCTCGTTCGTCGAGAGGATCTGCTCGACCATCTCGAACTCCTCCTCCAGCACGGGCAGCTCGCCGGTGACCTCGGTGTCGAGCTCGACTACGGACTCGATCCGCCGGTCGGTGGCGGAGACGACGACGTCCTTGGGCCGGCCGTCGTCGACGTCGAGCAGGAAGACACGGAACCGCCGGTTCACGGCGGCGTCCGCGGGAGTGCCCCGGGCCGGCTCGACCAGTCCGAGGTAGGCCATGCGGGCGGAGTCGGGGAAGTGCCCGGCCTCCTCCAGGACGGCTCGGACGGTGCTGATCTCCTCGGGCGTCTGCAGGGCGTAGGCGCCGAGCTCGGCGGTGGTGCGGGTGTCGGCGAGGGGCATTCCCGGGTCCTTTCGTGGGGCGCAGCAGGAGTGGAGCGACAACGCGGACTGCGCGGCGTGAGCTGAGTCACTTTTGTTTCTACGTCTGTAGAGAATAGATTGGGCCGGCGGACCTGGCAAGACCCCCTGTCCGCTCCCGGGCCCGACGACGGTGCCAGGACGACGCTGCTCGACGACGGTGCTCGGCGACGGTGCCAAGATGGGACGTGCAGGGAAAGGAGCCCACCGGATGCCCAAGGTGGTGGATCACGAGACGCGGCGCCGGGAACTGGTCCAGGCGACCTGGCGGATCATCGCCCGGAACGGGCTCTCGGGGGCGACAATGCGCCAGATCGCGGCCGAGGCCGGCTATGCCAACGGTGCGCTGAAGCCCTACTTCGCCACGAAGGCGGACCTGATCGCGGCCACCTACACCTACGTCTTCGACCGCACCAACGAGCGCGTGGCCCGGGCCGCCGCCGGACGGACCGGACTGGCGGCGCTGGAGGCCTTCTGCCGGCAGGTGCTCCCGCTGGACGCCGTGCGGCTGGACGAGGCGCGCGTGGTCATCCCGTTCTGGCAGGAGGCGGCCCACGACGCCGGCCGGGCCGAGCTCAACAACCGCTCCATGGCGCAGTGGCGGGAGTCGATGGCCGGGTGGCTGGTGCAGGCCCGGGACGCCGGCGACCTGGCCCCCCGGGTGGACGTCCCGACCGCCGTGGAGGCGCTGCTGACCTTCCTGCTGGGCGCCCAGATCACCGCCGCACTGGATCCGGACGTCGGCTCCCCCCACCGCCTGGAGCAGCAGCTGCGGGCCCAGCTGGACGCGCTGCGGGCGCACCCCGGCGGAGCCGTGCCGGGCGCCGGCACCTGACCGGTTCCGCGACTGTCGGCGGTCCGGAGCCGGGTCGGCCGGTGCGCCGCGGCTGCATCGGTGCCGGCCGCCAGGGCGCGGCCCCGGGCCGGGGTGGTGCGCTGGGCCCCGGGGCCGTGCTCCTCGTGCCGCGGTGCGACCGGTGCGGTCGCCGGACTCACTCGACGGTGAAGAACTCCAGCTGGACCCGGTCGGGCAGACGGGTGCCGGTGCCGATGAACAGGCGCGAGTTGACCCACGCCAGGTCCGACTCCTCGGGCGCGGTGATGCGCGGGACGCACCGGAAGTAGATCTCCTCGGGTGCCACGGTCTCGCCCTTCACGAGGCGCTCCAGGGCCTCGGGGCTGCCGTGGCGGAGCGCGCGGTTCTCCACCAGGAGCCGCGGCCCGCCGTCGATCTCCAGGACGTAGGAGGCGACGAGGTAGGCCGTGGAGGGGGAGGAGTACTGCTGGAAGTCGGCTCCCGCGTCCAGGACGGTGCCGTGCCACCCGTCGCCGCGCACCTGCCCGCCGCGGATGGGGACCACGCGGCGCACGCCGTCGGTCGTGGTGCCGATGTCGATGGGGCGGTCCACCTGGACGTCGACGGAGGCGAACCAGGTCAGCGCGGGCGGTGTGGGCACGTCGGTCGTGGGCGCGTCGGTCATGGGCACAAACTACAGCCCCGCACGGAACGCGACCTGCCCCACGGTCGGCGGGCCGTGCAGGGCGTCCCGGACGCTGTGGTTCGGCACCGGGAACTACCCTGGGCACATGACTTCGCACCCTCCCCGGCGGCCGGCCCCCTGGCAGCCCGACGCTCCCCCCGCGAACGATTCCGGCGGTCCCGGGCATCCCGTCCCGCCCGCCGGACGGCCGGGGGTGCCCGGCCCGTACCCGGCCCCGCCGGGAAGCCCGCTCCCGCCCGCCGGAGTGCCGAGGACGGCGCCGCTCACCTACACGGAGTTCTACCGCACGCCCCGGAACCGCTGGTGGAAGGGACTCGTCAGCATCCTGGTGCTGATCGCGGGGCTCCTGCTGTTCTCGGTGGCGCTGGCCCTCGGCGCCACGGCGATCGACCTCCTCCTGGGCAGCACCACCACGGACGAGCTCGCGAGCGGGCAGATCACCATGACGCCGGCGCTGCTGCTGGCGACCAACCTGTCCCTGATCGCCACGGCCGCCGTCGCCGTGCTCCTGCACCGGTACCTGCACCGGCAGCCGGTCGGCACCCTGCACTCCGTGGTGGGCCGCTTCCGGTGGGACTGGCTCGGGCGGGCGGCCGTCGTCGTCGTCCCGCTGTTCGTGGCCTATGTCGCGGTCCTCACGCTCCTCGACTCGCCGGGCCCGTTCGCCCTGGACGCCACGGCGTGGGCTTTCCTCGCGATCGTCCTGCTGACCACGCCCCTGCAGGCGGCGTCCGAGGAGTACATCTTCCGCGGTGTGGTCCAGCGGGCCGCCGGCTCCTGGGTGTCCGGGGCCGTGCCGTCCCTGGTGCTCGGCACCCTGGTGAGCGCGGTGACGTTCTCGATCGCGCACTTCGCGACGGACGTGTGGCTCATCGCCTACTACCTGGTCTTCGCGGTCGCGATGTCGCTCCTGACGCACGCCACGGGCGGGCTCGAGGCGGCCGTGCTCGTGCACGCGGCGAACAACTTCCTGTTCTTCCTCGTGACCTCGTCCACGGGAATGATGAGCGAGGGGTTCGACCGCTCCGCCGGTGCCGGCGGCCCGATCATGCTGCTGCCGATGCTCTTCGTCGCGGCCGTCGCCCTCGTCCTGGTCGTCATGGCCCGGCAGCGGGGCCTGCGGCACCGGGCCGCTCCGCCGGCGGCCGCCTGAGCCCGTGCTGGTGATGGGCAGGCGGGACCGGTGGGTGCCGCCCACCGGTCCCGCCCCGGCGGGCTAGAGCTCGCGGTCCTCCACGACGTCGAGGTCGCGGAACACGGGCTCCCCGTCGATGAGTTCACGCATCCGCATGGCGTACTCCTGAGTCTGCGGGAGCTGGGAGTTCTCCATGGCGGACTCGTAGGAGTCGAAGAAGACCATCTCGCAGTAGCGGCCGGAGTCGTTGCGGTCCCTCGCCGAGATGAGGCGGCGGGCCGAGCGCTTCCCCTGCGAGGCCCGCTCCCACTCCGCGAGGACCTCGGCCACCTCCTCCGGCTTCGAGGTGGTGTATTCGATCAGCTGGATGAAAGCCATGACGCACGCTCCTCTGGATCGACCGTTTCGGGGCCACCAGTTTAGGCCGCGGCGGCCAGGGCGGCGGGCGGATGACAGAGTACGGCTCCCCGATATCGATCCGGCAACGGACGGCGCTACCGGGCGGCGTCCCCGCCCGCCCAGGCCTCCGCGTAGAACCGCGCGGAACGCGAGCCCAGCAGATCGGCATAGGCTTCCGGCGCCATGGCCTGCGCCGAACCGGCCGGGACGTCCGGCGCGAAGGCGGACACGCCCAGCCCGGCCGCACGGTCCTGCAGGGTCATGCCGGCGGCCTCCAGGATGGTGGGGTACATGTTCAGCTGGTCCACGCGGGGACGCAGCGTGCTGTTCCCGTCCTCCCCCGGAACCCAGATCCGGTTGAAGACGGTGCGGTTGTCGTGGTGGTCCAGCTGCTCGTGGAAGGCGTCGCCGGCGCTCATGTGCTTGAGGTGGTCGCCCACGATCACCACGGCGGTGTCGTCGAGGTAGCCCTTCTCCTGCATGTGGTCCACGAAGCCGGCCACCTGGGTCATGGAGCAGAAGAACACGGAGGTGACCACGTTCTGCGTGTCCACGGTGCAGTAGTCGTAGACGTGCACCGGCTCGTGGGTGTCCAGCGTCAGCACGGTGAGGTTGAACGGCTGTCCGGTCCTCTCCGCCTCGGCGTGCAGCTCGTCGACCTCGTCCTTGGCGTGGGCCATGAGGCGTCCGTCGCTCAGGCCCCAGTCGTCGCGGAAGCTCTGCTCCGGCTCGCCGGCGGCGCGCCAGTCGGAGAGGTCCTTCACCTCGGAGTAGCCGTGGCTGCCCAGGAAGACGTCCTTCGCGGCGAACGAGGCGTTGGCCCCGCCCAGGAAGACGCTGCGGTAGCCGTGCTCGTCCAGCACGTCGCCCAGGCAGGTGACCCCGCCCAGGTAGCTGTCCTCGCCGCCGAGCTCGTGGAGGGCGCCGTTGCCCGCGGCGGAGCCGACGCCTTTCAGCGGGACGCCGCACTGCGTCGACGTGAGACCGGCCATGGTCCAGCCTCCGCCCTGGGTCTGCTGGAGGTCGGCCACGCTCTGCCAGCCGTCCGCGGCCTCGGTGACCTCCTTCAGCGGGGCGAACGCGTCCTTCTCGAAGAGCTGGTCGTCCGCGAGGGTGGCCTCCCCGGACTCGAGGTAGATCAGCACCAGGTTGCGCCGGTGCTCGGCGCCGGTGACGGACGGCTCCACGTAGTAGTCGCCGAGGTCGTACTTGGAGTTCCCCGCCGCGATGTAGTCCCCGATGCCCACCGTGGTGGCGAAGGCCGTGGTGCCGCCGACGACCACCGCGCCCACCAGGGCGGTGGCGACGGTGCGCTTGACCCACTGCGAGCGACGAGGGCGCACGTCGTGGCCACGCCGGCGGCGCTCGCGGCGCCGGACGTGCTGCCACAGGGCGGCGATCCCGACCGTGAGGAGCAGGGGCAGCACGCCGATCGCCAGGACGCCGATCCAGACGATGGGCCCGCCTCCGCCGTCGGTCTCCACGGAGACGAGGTTCAGGAGCATCTGGCCCACCGTGATCTCGCCCCAGTAGAAACGGATGACGGCGGTGGCCATGAGCAGTGCGAGCCCCGCCCAGATCAGGACGTAGACCGAGAGGCGTCCCACGACAGCGCCGACCCGTCGGATCACGTGCGGAATCCGGCCGGACATGGCAGCACCTCGCGTTCCAGGCGCCCGCGTGTTCGCCGTGCACCCTTGACTTCCAACTCGTTCTCGGACCGTAGGGGCCGAGTACCGACACGGTACCCGTTCAACTGGTGTTCACCTCTCATTGACGAGCCGTACACCGGAGCGCGGAGCGCGTGGCCGGCAGCGCGGTGCCGCGTCCCGGATGGGTGCCGCCGGCGGCTCCGCGGCGGGGGAGTCGCCGGACCTGGGGCTCCACTGCGGCCGAGGCGGCCGACATGAAAGGAGCCGTTGATCCCGGCTCCACCTCCCCTACCGGGTAACCCGGTACCGTGAAGCGCGTCACATTCCCGCCCCGACACCGGAGGTCGTTCGTGAAGATTCGTGGAGCCGTCCTGGAGACCATGGAGGCCTACGCCCCCTACGCAGAGTCCCGGCCGCTGCGTGTCGAGGAGCTCGAGCTCGGGGAGCCCGGGCCCACCGAGCTGCGGGTGCGGATCACGGCCGCCGGGGTGTGCCACTCCGACCTCTCCGTGGTCAACGGCAACCGGCCGCGACCCCTGCCGATGCTGCTGGGGCACGAGGCGGCCGGTGTCGTGGAGCACGTGGGCGCCGAGGTCACCGACCTGGCGGTGGGCCAGCACGTGGTGATGGCGTTCCTGCCGCGCTGCGGCGAGTGCGCCGCGTGCACGACGGAGGGGCTGCTGCCGTGCACGGTCGGCTCGAAGGCGAACGCCTCCGGCACGCTCATCGAGGGCTCGCAGCACCTCACATCCGAGGCCCGCGGCAACGTCTACCACCACCTCGGGGTCTCCGGGTTCGCCACGCACGCCGTGGTGGACCGGCGGTCCGTGGTGCCCGTGGGCGAGGACGTCCCGGCCGCGATCGCGGCCGTCATGGGCTGCGCGGTGCTCACCGGGGGAGGGGCCGTGATCAACGCGGCGGAGGCCACGCCCGACGACGCCGTGGCCGTGGTCGGTCTCGGCGGCGTGGGGCTCGCCGCGGTGCTGGTCGCCAAGGCCGTGGGCTGCCGCCGCGTGATCGCCGTGGACGCGCTGGCGGAGAAGCTGGAGCTCGCCAAGGAGTTCGGCGCGGACGAGGCGCTCACCCCGGATGAGCTCGTGGCGCTCGAGGACAAGCCGCGCGTGGTGATCGAGGCCGCCGGGCACCCCCGGGCGTTCGAGACCGCGTTCAACGCCACCGCCGTGGGCGGCGTGACCGTCACCGTTGGCCTGCCCGCGCCCGGTGCCATGTCCCAGATCGAGCCGCTGAAGATCACCGCCGAGGCCCGCCAGATCATCGGCAGCTACCTCGGCTCCGCCGTGCCGGCGGTGGACATCCCCAAGTACGAGCAGATGTGGCGGGACGGCGCGCTGCCCCTGGAGAAGCTGATCACCTCCCACATCACCCTGGACCAGATCAACGAGGCGATGGACGAGTTGGACGCCGGGCGGGCGGTGCGTCAGGTGATCGAATTCTAATTCATGCCGTTCAGGCCTGGTGTCTTTAGCTGAGGGGTGCCACCGTACTCGCTGCCGAGAACAGGGTGGACGGCATTGAGCGGCGCAGTTTCCAGATGATCGACATGGGCCTGGCCCCTTCGTGCGACACGTAGTCGACGGGACCTAAGAATACGTATGGCGAGGTGCCGGTCTCCTGTGTCGGGGACTCGCGGACAAACAGCATGATGTGGCTGTCCTGCGCGGTGTGGTGCTGATACCGCTGTCCCGCAGAAGACTCCGGAGTTGTCTGATTTTGCGATTCCCAGTGGAAGAGCGTCTCGGAGACCGCGTAGTCCTTGTACATGGTGTTGGGTGAGAAGTCCTTCTCCGACTTGTGAAGCGTGACGAGAAGCGCCTCACAGCGGGAGGATGGAATCCAGGACACTCCTTCGCGCACTGTGCCGGGAGTGCGCTGCCCTTCTTCTCCCATGCCCAGACCGGCTAGAAGCTCTTCACGGGTGTAGTGCGCATGGGTCAGCAGAGGAATGTCGGCGTAACCCTGTCCCAGCGGCCGCGGCAGGTTGCGTGCACCGTCGGCGGTGACATCAATGAGCTGTGCCAGCTCATTCCGCAAGATGGGGTGGGACCGGAGCAACTGGAGGCCGCTTTCCAGGTCAGCCGGTCCGCCGCTCTTTGGTCCTTGCGGCCAGAAGGAGTAGTACAGCATGCGTGCCATCCGTTGTTCTTTGAGTGGCAGAGACGACACCGGCGGGGCATCCGGTCGGAGCAGGACTTCGTATGACTGGAGACGGGCAGGGTCATCCACGTTGAGGAACGCTTTGGCGCGCTGCAGCAGCACGAGAACTTCCACCTCCTGGTCCTCGGCGGGCCAGAGCACATCAGGAACCAGTCCACCGGCGCGACGCAGGGTGTTCCAGGTCGTCGGCCGACCGTCGAACTTGCTCCGTCGATAGATGTCCGAGGCTTCCGAGAGTGAATCCGTCAGGTACTGACGCAGGGTGTACAACTCCGGCAATGATTGCTGCGCCGCCAGATCTCTGATTTCGTCGACCACCTGCCGGGTCGTTAGGCGTAGCTGACGCTTCACGTTGTTGAGCACCACGGACTGGGCGACCGAATCGAAGACGATCTGTGTTCCAGAGGGGAGGAAGGTAAAGCCATCCTCCAGGTCCTTGGCCAGACGAGTTCGGCTCGACCCCGTCACGGCGCGGTATTTGAGGTCGAATCGGAACTCTCGATGCTGGAATCCGATGAAATCCAAGACGGTCAGTACGGGTTTGTCGGGAGCCAGCCGCAGGCCGCGTCCAAGCTGCTGCAGGAACAACGTAGAGGACTGCGTTGGTCGCAGCATGAGAATGGTGTCGACCTGCGGAATATCGAGGCCCTCGTTGAACAGATCGACGGCAAAAACTGCACGCAGTTCCCCGCGCTGTAGCGCCTTGAGTGCAGTCCGCCGCTCATCACTGGAACTTTCCCCGGACAGCGCCGCGGACGGCAAGCCAGCTTCCGTGAACTTCCGTGCCATGTACTCCGCGTGCTTGACGGAAACACAAAAGCCGATGGCTTTCATATGGTACGGATCGAGTACCTTGTCATTGAGAGCCTGCAGCACCTTGGCGGTGCGTGCATCATTGCCCGTGTAGACGGCATCAAGTGCTGCGTCCTCATACCGGCCTCGCCGGAACTGGAGAGTGGATAGGTCTACGCCGTCTGAGACGCCGAAATAGTGGAACGGCGTCAACAGCTGCTGATCGAGGGCCTCCCACAGTCGCAGTTCACTCGCAATGCGGCCTTCGAAAAACTTTTCTGCGACGTTGACACCATCACCGCGTTCGGGAGTGGCCGTAAGCCCGAGAAGTTCCTGGGACTGAAAGTGTTCAATGATACGCCGATAGGTCGGAGCGTCGGCGTGGTGAAACTCATCGATGACCACTACGTCGAAGGCATCGGAGGCGAAGCGGTCCAAGTTTTTGGCGTTAAGGGATTGAATCGACGCGAAGACGTGCTTGCCTCGGACCGGCTGATAGCCGTCTACCATGAGCTCTCCAAAGGCTCCGTCGCGCAGCACCGTGGCGTAGGTTTGACGTGCCTGCTCAAGAATTTCTCGGCGATGTGCAACGAAAAGTAACGAGAGCTCGTCGAGGGTGCCGGCCTGCAGTCGGCGATAATCCAGGGCCGCCACGATGGTTTTTCCCGTCCCCGTCGCGGCAACGACGAGATTTCGGTGGCGGTCGTGAATGACACGCTCAGCTTCCAGCTCCTGGAGCATCTGTGCTTGGTAGGGGTATGGCTGGACATCGAGATGGGCTATGGGCACGTCGGAAGACGTGCGCCCACCGCCTTCGGCCAGCGCGGTCGCTAGACGCTTTCCGTCGACGTCCGGGTCATAGGGCTCAAATACCTCCGATGCCCAGTAGCTTTCGAAGGTCGCCTCAAATTTCTGAAGTATCCCCGGTGTTGCGATGGAGGACAGACGCACGTTCCATTCAAGTCCGTCGAGCATGGCGGCGTGCGACAGATTCGAGCTGCCAACATACGCCGTGCTGAAGCCTGTCTTGCGGTGGAACATCCATGCCTTGGCGTGAAGGCGTGTATTTCGGGTTTCGTAACTGACTCGAATCTCAGCACCGTACTTCCGGGCTAACGCATTGATCGCTTTCGCGTCACTGGCACCCATGTAAACGGTGGTCAGAACGCGGAACGGAATGCCTCGATCCTTCAGGGACTGGAGCTCTTTGTCCATGACGTGCAGACCAGACCACTTGACGAAGGCGATGAGGAGATCCACACGATCAGCGCTTTCGAGTTCCGTCGCGATCTCACGTCCGACTTGCGGCTCATGCGGAGTATTGGTTAGCAGGGCCGCATCAGATAGCGGAGTTGCTGGCTTTCGTACTGCAGCACCAGCCGTCGACGAAATCGCCACGAGCTGTCGCGGACCTTCGCTGATGCGCGCCGGCTCCTGCATTCCGTCGTTGAGGGCCGCCAGGATGCGATTGGCTTCGTCCACACGGGTGGCAGCGGGTATGGACTCTAAGTGGAACAGAATGCGGTCGCTGAGATAGCGCGCGAGAACGTGAGGGGTGTCAGCCGGATCCACGGTATCCAGGGCGGCACTGCCATCCGGCAGGTCCATGAGATTCATCGCCAGGGATGAGTCTTCAAGGAGCTCATACAAACCTGGAGAAAGTTGACCGGATTTGGCGTTCTGCAATTGGCCCATGGCGGCAGCCTATGGTCGCAAGGCCCATGTAGCCGGCAACGCCGTCAGCTTCAATGTCAGATGGCGCGCCGAAGAATGCGAGTGCACTCTACCGGCGCGCACACCGTGAGCATCTGCGATAGGGACGTCCACTACTTCACGCACGGCAGGACCGGGCCCTACGTCGTCGAGCCCCCCATGGTCCGCAGCCACGAGACCGCCGGTATGGTGCGGGACGTGGGGAAGGGCGTGACTCACCTGGCCGTGGGGGACTGGATCTGCATGGAGCCGGGCATACCACCCCGCGCTCGCGGGCCGCGCGCCTGGGCATGCATAACGTGGACCCGGACACGTGCAGTTCTAGGCCACGGCCCCGGTGGACGGCTGCCTGCAGCCCGAGACCGTCCAAGCACCTCCGCCGCACCGTGTCCGGTCGTCGTCCAGGTTGCCCGAGGCCCGAGGACACGGGAACGGTTCCCTCACCCGCCCTGCACGGATAGCCTCGACACGGGCGGTTTCGCTCAAGAACCGCCTGTCTTGGTGACCAGGTGCCGGAGACGGCCCGGTCACCCGAATCTGGGAGGCCAACATGACTGATGCACAGCAGGATCCGAACCAGACGGAAGGTCCCGCCGACGGGGGGGCCTCCGGCGCCCCGGGCGTTCAGGACGGCGGCGCGGACGGCGGCGCCGACAGCGGAGCCGAGGGCCCCGCTGACGGTGGCGCGGCCGGCACGCCGGGTGTCCACGACGGTGGTGCCGATGGGGGTGCTGACAGCGGGGCCGAGGGCCCGGCCGACGGTGGAGCCGCTGGCACCCCGGGTGTCCACGACGGTGGCGCGGACGGCGGTGCCGAGGGCCCGGCTGACGGTGGGGCGTCCGGCACGCCGGGTGTCCAGGACGGTGGAGCCGATGGCGGTGCTGACGGTGGCGCCGACGGCGGAGCCGAAGGGCGAGCCGGCTGAGCGTGAACGCCGACCGCACTGACGGGCAGGACCCCGGCGCCCCGAGTGGCTCCGGGGTCCTGGAGACCCGTCTGATCGACATCGGCCGGGAGCGGTTCGCCCGTGACGTCTGGGGCCGGGCACCGCTGCTCACGCGCCGGGCGGGCGGCTTCTCCGATCTGTTCTCCGCCGCTGCCGTCGACGAGCTGATCTCGCGGCGTGGGCTGCGCACGCCCTTCCTGCGCGTCGCCAAGGACGGGTCGACGTTCCCCGATTCCTCCTTCACGTCCCCCGCCGGGGTCGGCGCCACCGTTCCCGACCAGCTCGACGACACCGCGCTGTGGCGTCAATTCGCCGACGGCGCCACGCTGGTGCTGCAGGCGCTGCACCGCACCTGGGAGCCGGTCGCGGACTTCAGCGCCGCGCTGAGCAGCGAGCTCGGGCATCCGGTGCAGGCCAATGCCTACATCACCCCGCCGCAGAACCGCGGGTTCGACGACCACTACGACGTCCACGACGTCTTCGTCCTGCAGATCGAGGGGACGAAGCGCTGGGTCCTCCACGAGCCGGTGCACCCGGATCCGCTGCGGGACCAGCCCTGGACCGATCGCCGCTCCGCCGTGGCCGAGGCCGCGAAGGGTGAGGCCTGTCTCGACGTCGTGCTCGAACCCGGCGACGCCCTCTACCTGCCGCGCGGCTGGCTGCACGCGGCCCAGGCGCAGGGGGCGGTCTCCGTCCACCTCACGCTCGGGATCCACACCTGGACCCGCCACGGCCTGGCCGAGCAGCTCGTTCAGGAGGCCCTGGCGCTGCTGGCCGAGGACCCCCTGATGCGCGAGTCACTGCCCCTGGGCGTCGACGGACCGGGCGGGGAGCTCGACACCGTCCGGGAGCGCCTGGTCGCCGCGCTCGCCGAGGCCGATCCCACCCCGCGCTTCCACCGCACCCGGCGAGGACAGGGACGCCCGGCCCCGCTGGGTCCGCTGGCCCAGCTCGCCGCCGTCCAGGACCTGGGCCCCGGCTCCCCCGTGCGGCTGCGCGGCGCCCTGGAAGCACGGCTGGACGGCCCGCGCCTGAGCACGCGCGTGGGGTGGCTCGACTTCCCGGAGACCGACCTGCCCTCCGTCTCGTGCCTGCTCGACGGCGAGGTCCACACCGCGGACGAGCTCGGCGTCGAGCTCGTCGAACGACTGCTGCGCGCGGGAGTCCTCGTTCCCGCCGCTCCGTGACGTCGCCGCCGTGACCGCTGCCGAGCGCTTCTTCTGCACCGAGGCCGCCCGGATCCGCGGCGATCCGATGGCGGGGACGGCCCCGCGCGGCTTCGTCTGGGTCCTCGTCGAGCACCGGGGCGGGTGGCCGGTCAACGGGTTCGACGGTCTTGAGCTCGAGCCGCACACGAAGGCCCTCGTGTTCTCGGCCGCGCAGGCAGCGCGGGCGCGGATACTCCTGATCCGGCGCCACGGCCGCCGCAGGCACGAGGGCCCCCGCCGGTGGGCCGTGCTGCGCCACGACGACTCCGGCGCCGATCGTCAGCACTGGGGGACGTGGAGCCGCGACGAGGACCTGGGGGAGATCGCCACGGCCCTCGGCGTCCCCGGAGAGACCGGCCGTCTACCGGTCCTCCTGGTCTGCGCGCACGGCCAGCACGATCCCTGCTGCGCCGTGCGCGGACGACCCGTGGCCGATGCCCTGAACGAGCGCTGGCCCGAGCTGGTCTGGGAGTGCTCGCATGTCGGCGGCGACCGGTTCGCCGCCAACGTCGTCGTCGCCCCGGACGGCGTCTACTACGGAGGGCTCGACGCGGAGTCCTCCGTCAGCACGGTCGAGGAGCACCTCGCCGGTCGGGTCCACGCGGAGCACCTGCGCGGGTACACCGACCTCTTCCCGCCGCAGCAGGCCGCTGTCGCGGCCGCGCTCGGACGCTTCGGCCCGGCCGGGCGCCACGACTACACGGTCGCCGAGACCGTCCGCGACGGCGACCGCTGGCGGATCCGTCTCGCCGGCCGCCCGCCCCGTCCGGGCCTCGTCGAGGTCGAACTGCAGTCCCGCGCCGCCCCGCCGCGTCAGCTGACCTGCCGCGGACCGGCGACGAGCTCGGCGACGGTCTACGAGGTCACCGCGCTGCGCATCGTCTGACAGGACGGGACGACCAAAGGTCAGTCTCTGTGGCCGTGACCGAGGACGATGAGGACCGCGGTGCCGTGGAAAGCGGCTCTTCACCATGGAGGGTGTCGGTGGGGTCTGAAGCCCCCGCTCTCCACGAGCGATCCGGTGCTGTAGTCGGTGAGGTCCCGGGACCCGAACGCGGAGCCACGCAGGTGCTCCAGCCGGCCGTTCGCCACGCGGGGGCACGCGTGGGTGACGTCCGGACCCGGGACACGAAGGCGTCAGACTCCTCCCAGCGCGCTGTAGGCAACGACGAAGGCACCTGCGATTGCGCCGGTCCCGACCACGGCCAGCAGGACCACCAGGACGCCGTGGATGCGGCGGAACAGCATCGCGACGAGGAGCCCGAGCGCCATCACCGCGACCAGGGTCCAGTAGACAGGGCTGGTCGTGTCCGCGACCACGGTCAATCCGTAGGCCCCCTCGCCGAGACCGATACCGGAGAGGAGCGCCGTACCTGCGGCGGCCTGCCACCTGGACTCTGCCCGCAACCAACTCGTGGCGATCCCGACGAAGGGACCGACCAGGACACCCACCGCAGCGAACAACGTCGGATCGTAGAACAGGCCCTGCATGTGAGCCGAGGCGGAATACCCCAGAGTCAACAGGACGAAGCTCGCCGCCCCGAGCACCGCCGCGAACGCTGTACGCACCCGAGCCCACGCCAGCACGAGCACCGTCACCAGGGTCCAGCCGGAGGCGGAGTTGGCGAACGAGTTCACGGCCTCGGGCAGAAGACCTTGGGCGAAGAAGGTCAGCATTCCGCTCAGGAAGCTCACAACGATGACGACTGCGACGCGCGTCCATGTCCCCGACAGCCGTTCAGCACGTTTCACCGCACCAAGCTAACAGCATGGACGTGACCGAGCAGTGGGGCAGCAGGGACAAGGGCATCACGACCATGACCGGGCACAGGGCGAGCATCAACACACACCTGCCCGCCCCCGTGCTCATGACGGTCGTCGTGGAACGGGACCAGCGAACCGAAGCGTTCAACGGCCGGCTCGAGCACCTGCGTGGCTCCGCGCTCGGGTTCCGCAACCTCACCGACTACATTCCCGGATCGCTCGTGGAGAGCGGGGGCAACAGACCCCGACTGCACCCTGCATCGTGCTGAGCTCGGAAAGTCTCCGGTGCCCGGCCTGCACCCGACGGTGCCACCGCGCTAGGCTCGAACCCCAGACGTCAGTGACGACTCCCGCTGGTCCCGCGCCAGGCTCGCACCGGTGGAGCGGCCGGCACGTCGTCAGCCCTGTGGACCCACCGATGTCAGGAGTTCCCGATGGCCCCCGAGACCTTCAACGACCTGCTCACCCGCCAGGTGGGCAACGAGTTCGCCGCCTCCCACCAGTACGTCGCCGTGGCGGTCTGGTTCGACAGCCAGGATCTTCCCCACCTGGCCCGGCACTTCTACCGGCAGTCCCTGGAGGAGCGCAACCACGCCATGATGATCGTCCAGTACATCCTGGACCGGGACCTGCCCCTGACCATCCCCGGGGTC
The DNA here is from genome assembly GCF_044462225.1 of Kocuria kalidii. NCBI lineage: Bacteria > Bacillati > Actinomycetota > Actinomycetes > Micrococcales > Micrococcaceae > Kocuria > Kocuria kalidii. The sequence goes on from NZ_JBISWJ010000076.1 coordinate 82,763, forward strand.
GGGGAGGTGCGCAACGACTTCACCGACGTCCTCGAGCCGCTGGCCCTGGCGCTGTCCCAGGAGCAGGAGGTCACCGAGCAGATCAAGGCGCTGTTCGCCGCCGCCCGGGCCGAGGGGGACGCGCTGGGGGAGCAGTTCATGCTCTGGTTCCTGAAGGAGCAGGTCGAGGAGGTCGCCTCGATGACCACCCTGGTGAACGTCGCGCGCCGGGCCGACAACCTCTTCGACCTCGAGAACTTCGTGGCCCAGGGGCACGTCGGCGACGGCGGCCATGACTCGGGGGCACCGGAGGCCGCCGGCGGGTCCGTCTGACCCGGCAGCAGTCCCCGCATGAGGAGTCCGTCCCTGCCTGCCGGTTGCGGGACGCGGGCTCGCCGTCGTGGTGAGCCGGGTGGTCGGGCGCTTCGCGTCGTGGATCGTTCGCGGTCAGTGCCTCACCCGTCCTGGAGCTCGATGATCGAGTCGTTCAGCGTCGAGGCCTCGGCGGCCCACAGCCCGGCGTAGGCGTCCGCGAGCCGGTCCTCCAGACCGGCCAGGGCCTTCAACCGGAAGATCACGGCGGCGGCGTGCAGCGGTTCGCCGGCCTCGCGGGCGGCCTTCGCCCAGCCCTGCGCCACCGCCCGGGTCCAGGCCTCGCTCGCGGCCTTCACCGCGGCGTAGTTGGCGCCGCCCGCGAGCGGGCGCTTGACCGCGGTCGAGGACACGATCGCCAGCCGTCCCGCCGGCGAGATCCGCAGGTCGTCGTAGACGGCGCGGCTCAGGTGCCGCAGCGCGGTGAACGAGGTCTCCAGCGCCCGGTAGTCCTCCTCCGTCTGCCCGGCGAGCCCGCCGCCGCCACGCCAGCCGCCGACGAGGTGGAGCAGCCCGTCGATCGACGGTCCGCGCTCGTGCAGCCGGTGGACGAGGTCGAGCACGGCGCGCTCGTCCGCGAGGTCCACCGTCTCCACCTCGGCCCCCAGGGCGGCGAGAGGGGTGAGCCTTCCCGCGCTGCGCCCCGTGGCGACGACGCGGGCGCCGGCGGCGGTCAGGGTCCGCGCCGCCGCCAGGCCGGACGCGCTGGTGGCGCCCGCGATCAGTACGGTGCGGCCGGTCAGATCGGTCATTGCTCAAGCCTGCGCGGCACAGATGCCGGTTGTCGACCTTTCGGTCCCGGCCGTGCAGACGCGGCTGCGGAAGCTCGACAGCAGCGGTGTGCTCGTCGTCGTCGGCGTTCCCTCACGGGGTGCGGCGGGGCGTCCCCTCTCCAGCGTCCTCGGCGGTCTCGTCGAGAACCTCCTCGGCGCTCTCACCCGTGACGTCCTCGGCGGCGCGGTCCTCCAGGCTCGGGCCGCCGAGCGGGTCGCGGTGCCAGGCCACCACGCCCCATCCGCCGCCGGTCCGGTTCTCCAGCACGGCCGCCCCGGTGTTCATGATCTCCAGCTGCTCCGCCTCGACGGCGTCGAGCCCGCCGCGCAGAGCGGTGTAGACGCGGATCGCGGCCCCGTGGCTGAACACCGCCACGGTGTCCGCGGGGTCGTGGTCCTGCACGATCTGCTGCACGGCGGCGTCGAAGCGGCCGAGGAAGTCGTGGCCGTCCGGGCCGCCGGGCATGGGCCGGTCCAGGTCGCCGAGTATCCAGGCGACGAGACAGGAGATGTAGGCGTGGTGGGCGTCTGGGTCCGCCCGCCCCTCCAAGGTCCCGGCCGAGATCTCCTCCAGGCCGGGACGGATCTGCACCTCCAGCCCGCGGGCCTCGGCCAGGGGTGTGGCGGTGAGCTGGGTTCGCAGCAGCGGCGAGGCGTGGATGCCGGTGATCCGCTCGTGGCCCAGCGCGGCCGGCACCGCACGGGCCTGGGCCCGTCCCAGGAGCGTCAGCGGGGCTCCGGGCATCGCGGTGTCGAGCTCTCCCGAGACGTTGCAGGGGGTCTGGCCGTGGCGGATCAGCAGCAGGCGCATGCCGTCCAGCCTAGGCGCGCTGCTCGATCCCGAGAGGGCGGCCACCGTTCCCCGCTCCGCCGGGCACCGGCTGCGGCGCCGGTGCCGCGCGGGAGCTCAGTCCGTGGTGAGCAGGACCTTGATGGCCCGGCGCTCGTCCATGGCCCGGTAGGCCTCGGCGGCCTGCTCCAGGGGCAGGGTGAGGTCGAAGACCTTGCCGGGGTCGATCTTCCGGTCCCAGATGAGCTGGATGAGCTCGGGCAGGAACCGGCGCACCGGGGCGGGCCCGCCGTGCAGGTGCACCCCGGACATGAAAAGCTCCTGGCCGGGCAGCGAGACGTCGTGGGACACGCCCACGTAGCCGACGTGGCCGCCGGGGCGCGTGGAGCGGATCGCCTGCAGCATCGACTCCTGGGTGCCCACGGCCTCGATGACCGAGTGCGCCCCGAGCCCGCCGGTGAGCTCCTTGATCCGGGCCACGCCCTCGTCGCCGCGCTCCTCCACGATGTCGGTGGCGCCGAACTCGCGAGCAAGGGCCTGCCGGTCGGCGTGGCGGGACATCGCGATGATCCGCTCCGCACCCAGCTGCTGGGCGGCGAGCACTCCGAGCAGCCCGACGGCGCCGTCACCGACGACGGCGACCGTCCTGCCCGGACCTGCTTCGGCGGCCACGGCGGCGAACCAGCCGGTGCCGAGCACGTCCGAGGCGGCCAGCAGCGACGGGATCAGGTCCGGGTCGGGCCGTCCCGGGGTGGCCACGAGGGTGCCGTCGGCCAGCGGAACGCGCACGTACTCGGACTGTGCGCCCGTGGCCGCCCCGGGCTGCCGGTTCACGCAGTGGGTCTGGTAGCCGGCGCGGCAGATCTCGCAGGTGTTGTCGGAGGCGAAGAAGGACCCGACGACGAAGTCCCCGACCTGCACGGTCTTCACGTCCGCACCGATCTCCTCGACGACGCCGACGTACTCGTGGCCCATCGGGGCGGGCCCGTCGACGTCCTCGAGGCCGCGGTAGGGCCACAGGTCGGAGCCGCACACGCAGGCGGCGGCGACCTTCAGGACGGCGTCGGTGGGCTCGACGATCGTCGGGACCTCGCGGTCCTCGACGCGGACGTCGCCGGGGGTGTGCAGCAGGACTCCACGCATGACGGGGTTCTCCTCATGGGTCGGTGATCCGCCCCGGGAACGGGGACGGACGATGCCGGATCCTGCGCCGCGGTGCAGGCGGGGCACGGTGTCCAGTCAACCCCGGCGTCGGGTGATCCGGAAACCCCCGGTGCGAGGGGGCGTGGTCCGGGTCCGGCCGGTGCTCTGCCGGCGGGAAGCTCCCGGCTACTATCTGCTGGTGATATCGATCAGCAGCATCAGCGCCCTGCCGGGCTTCGTGCGCGGGATCCTGTGAGCGGGTCCGGTCCCGACGACGACGCCGTGCCGGGCCCCGGACCGTCCGGCGGCCCGGAGCGTCCGGCGTCCGCTCCGCGCCACACCTGGCTCGAGGACGCGACCGGCCTGTTCGTCGGCACCTTCGTGGTCTCGTTCGGCCTGCACCTGTTGGGGACTGTCGGGGCGGTGACCGGGGGGACCGCGGGACTGGCCCTGCTGGTCGGCTACGCCACCGGTCTGCCGTTCGGGGTCGTCTTCGCCGGGGTCAACCTGCCCTTCCTCGCTCTCGCGTGGTGGAAGAAGGGCTGGGGGTTCACGCTGCGCACGCTGATCGCGGTGGGGCTCGTCTCGGTCCTCGCCTCCGTGCACCCGGCCGGGCTGGGCGGGCTCGACCCGGACCCGCGCTACGCGATCCTGGCGGGCAACCTGCTGATCGGCATCGGGGTGCTCATCGTCTTCCGCCACTCCGCCAGCCTCGGCGGGTTCAACGTCCTGGCGCTGCTGGCCCAGGAGCGCCTCGGCTGGCGGGCCGGGCACGTGCAGCTGGGCTTCGACGTCGCCGTCGTCCTGCTCGCCCTCACGGTGGTGCCCCCGGGCGGCGTGCTGCTCTCCGCACTGGGGGTGGTGGTGCTCAACACCGTGCTGGCCATGAACCACCGTCCGGGCCGCTACCTGGGGTGAGGGGCGGCCTGTCCCGGACCAGCGGTCCCGGGCGGCCCCGTGGAGGTGCGGCCCGTCGGGGGCCGGACCGCGGCGGCGCGCCGGCCGGTGGGCGTGCTGACCCTGCCGATCACCGTCGCGGCAGGCGACGGAGCTCCGTCCTGGGCGCCGAGAGCCGGGCGCATCGTCGTCGGTCCCGCTCAGAGGGCCTGCACCAGGACGAGCAGCGCGCCCAGCGTGGAGGCGCCGAGGCCCACCCGCCGGACGATGCGCCGGTTGATCCGGGTGTTGACCGCTCCGGAGGCCGCGAAGCCGAGGACCATGGCGGGGAAGATGATCGCCGCGAAGACCACGGTCCGCCGGTCGATCGACCCCACCGCGGTCAGAGCCGTGAGGGACAGCAGCGTGCCGACCAGGAAGAACGCGCTCATGGTGCCACGCATCCGGGCGCGCGAGGACCCGTGCCACACGAGGGCCATGGGCGGGCCGCCGATGGACGTGGCGGTCCCCATGAGGCCGGAGGCCGCGCCGGCGGCGGCGACGGCCGCGGGCCGCGGCCGCGGCTGCCACCCGCACACGCTGAGCAGCACGGCCAGCAGCACTGTGCCCGCCAGGACGAGGGCCAGCGTCCGGGCGGGCAGGGCGGCCACCAGCAGGGCTCCCGCCACCGTGCCGGGGATCTGCCCCGCCACGGCCCAGCCCGCGTCCTTGACGTCCACGGCGGCGCGGTCCCGCAGCACGCCGAGCGTGGTGAGCCCGGCGGCCACCAGGATGAGGGAACCGGGCAGCAGGCTGGGGTCGAACAGGGCGATCACCGGGGCGGCGAGCAGGCCCAGGCCGAAGCCGATCGCGCCCTGGAGGCAGGCGGCCACGCCCACCACGAGCGCGACGACGGCGAGCTCCATGCCGGTCACGAAGCACCTTCCGGTCGCGAGATAGGAATGGGTGCATTGTTCCACCTCGGGACACGCCCGGCGGCGGTGCGCCGGGCGTCGCGGGCGCCCTCGACGGCGGGACGGCCCGACGGGGAGGCGGCGCGACGGTGTTCCGGGCGGGCCGACGTCTCGCCGACCGCGCCCGCCCCGTGCACCGGGAACGCTTCACCGGTGCGAAGATGGTCCGCATGAACTGGAGTCCGCGCGCCCTGGCCCGCTCGATCGACCGGCCGGAGTCGCGCAGACTGCCCCGGCGGCTCGTGCAGCTGTACGCCGGCCTGGTGCTCTACGGCATCACCCTGGGTCTGCTCGTGCGGTCGGAGCTCGGCGTCACCCCGTGGGACGTGCTGCACCAGGGACTCTCCCGGCAGTTCGGGGTGAGCATCGGCACGGTGGTCGTCGTCGTCAGCGTGCTGCTGCTCCTCCTGTGGATCCCGCTGCGCGAGCGGCCCGGGATCGGCACCATCAGCAACGCGGTGGTGGTCGGGGTGGTGCTCGACGCGACCCTGCTGGTGCTGCCGCCGGTCGACGCGATGCCGCTGCGGGTGCTGCTCGTGCTCTCCGGCGTGTTCCTCAACGCCGTGGCGACCGCCGCCTACATCGGGGTGCACCTGGGACCCGGTCCGCGGGACGGACTGATGACCGGCCTGGTGCGACGGACCGGGGGATCCGTGCGGATCGTGCGCACCTCGATCGAGGTGACCGTGGTGCTCGTCGGATGGCTGCTCGGGGGCACCGTGGGCCTGGGCACGGTGCTCTACGCGCTGGCCATCGGGCCGCTGACCCAGGTGATGATGCCCCGGTTCAGCGTCCGCCTGCACCGCTGACGCCGCGGTCGGTGCCTTCCCGGTCGGGGCCTGTCCGGTCAGGCCGCGGAGAGGAACGCCCGGAGGTGCTCCACCAGGAAGGCGTGGTCTTCCCGCTGGGGGAGCCCGGACACCCCGACGGTGCCGACGACGAGCCCGGACTCGCGCAGCCTGATGGGGAACACCCCGCCGTGCGCCGCGTAGCGGTCCGGAGGCAGGCGTGAGTCCGCCTCGAAGGTCCGTCCGGCCGACCGGAACTGCTCGCCCACTCCCATGGAGCTGCGCTCGTAGTGCGTGACGACGGCGGCCTTGCGCTCGAGCCAGTCGTCGTTGTCCGGGGTGGCTCCCGGGAGTGCCGTGTGGAAGACCCGCTGCGCCCCCAGGGTGATGCCGATGACCACGGGCAGGTCCTGTGCGAGGGCGGCGCTGCGCAGGGCGCTGCCCAGACGCCAGGCGTCCTCCCGGTCGAAGTCCCCGAACTGCAGGTCGTGCTCGTCGGCCCGGATCTGTTCGTGGTAGCTGCTGTCGTATGTCATCTAAGCCTCGCTCGAGACGGTCCAGAGGTTGAGCCCGCCGTCGAGGGCGTGCTCCTCGATGCGGGACAGCTCGTCGGTGGTGAAGGCCGGGCCCTGCAGGCCCTGGACGGTGTCGTCGAGCTGCTCGGGCCGGCTCGCGCCGACCAGCACGGACGAGATCCTGGGGTCTTTGAGGACCCAGGCGACGGCCATCTGCGCCAGCGACTGTCCTCGCTCCTCGGCGATGCGCGTCAGCGCCCGGACGTGGTCGAGGTTCTCCTCGGACAGCATCCCGTCCTTGAGCGTCTTGCCCTGGGTGGCCCGGGACCCGGCGGGTACGCCGTTGAGGTACTTGCCGGTGAGCAGGCCCTGGGCCAGGACGGAGAAGGCGATGCACCCGGTGCCCTCGTCGGCCAGGACCTCGAGAAGGCTGGGGGTGCCGTGCTCGACCCATCGGTTCAGGAGGGAGTAGGACGGCTGGTGGATCAGCAAGGGGGTGCCCAGGCTGCGGAGGGCGGTGGCGATCTCGCGGGTGCGGGCGGGGGAGTAGGAGGAGACGCCGGCATAGAGGGCTTTGCCCTGACGGACTGCCGTGTCCAGGGCGGCGGCGGTCTCCTCCACGGGAGTTTCCGGGTCGAAGCGGTGGCTGTAGTAGATGTCCACGTGGTCCAGGCCGAGGTTGTCGAGGGACCGGTCCAGGGAGGACAGCAGGTGCTTGCGGGAGCTGCCGGTGCCGTAGGGGCCGGGCGAGAACGGGTAGCCGGATTTCGTCGAGATCACCAGCTCGTCGCGCAGACCGCGGAAGTCCTGGGCCAGGAGCCGCCCGACGTTGCGCTCCGAAGCGCCTGCCGGGGGCCCGTAGCCGTCGGCCAGATCGAAGTGGGTGATGCCCAGGTCGAAGGCACGGCGAACGATGGCGCGCTGCCGCTCCAGGGGGGTGTCGTCGCCGAAGTTGTGCCACATGCCCAGGGAGACGGCGGGCAGCTTCAGCCCGCTGTCGCCGACCCGGCGGTACTGCATCGTGTCGTACCGGGTGGGGGCCGGTGTGTAGTCGCTCGTGGTGTTCTGCACAGGTGTGTCCTTGTCCTCGTGGTGGTCAGTGGGTGTCCGGGCCCCTTACGGGGCGGTGGTGGGTGCCGCTGGCATCAGCTCTGCCAGGAGCTCGAGCTGGGCCGGGTCCTCGAGGGCGGAGCCGACGGCGACGACGTCGGCTCCCGCCCCGAGGTACTCCGAGGCGTTGCGGGCGGTGATTCCGCCGGTGGCGACGATCCTGATCTCGGGGAAGGGCCCGCGCATCCCTCGGAACCAGGCCGTTCCGAGGCTGTTTGCGGGGAAGGCCTTGACCCAGCGCATGCCGTGCTCGGCGGCGCGCTGGATCTCCGAGGCCGTGGCGACGCCCGGGAGATGGGCCAGGCCCGCCTCACGGCTGGCCCCGGCCACGGTGAGGTCGAGGCCTGGTGCGACGGTGAAGCCCGCTCCGGCAGTGACGGCCTGTTCCAGGCGCTCCAGGCTGACGACGGTGCCCGCGCCCACCGTGCGACCGTGGTCCCGCCCGGCGGCGACGGTCGCGGCCAGGGCTTCGACGGCTGCCGGTGACTGGACCGGGACCTCCACACAGTGGATGCCGAGTTCCCAGGCGCGGGTGGCCAGCTCCACGGTGCGCTCCGGTGGATAGCCGCGCAGGATGGCCATGACGGATGTGTGTGCGAACGTGCAGTCGAAGAAGTCGTCTACGGACGCCATCCCAGCTCCTTGGAGATCGTTGTGGTGGTTGTTCTGAGGGCGGGCAGCAGTTGGGCGAGGTCGTCCATGGTGGCCCGCGCTTTCAGCGCGGTGATGGACACGGCACCCGTGACCTGGCCGGTGGCGTCCCGCAGTGGCATGGCGACACAGTTGACGAAGTCCTCGTACTCGCCGTCGTCGACCGCGTAGCCCTGTTCGACGACGTGGGCCAGCTGGTCGAGGAACTGTTCGCGCGAGGTGATCGTCGTGGCGGTGTAGCGGGCGAAGTCGGTGCCGCTGAGCATGTGCTCCACGAACTCCGGGGACTGGTGGGCGAGGATGGCTTTGCCGACCCCGGAGGTGTGGAGCGTGACCGGGTGGCCGATCTGGGAGTACAGCCGCACCATGCCGGGTTGCTCGATCTTGTCGGCGTAGACGATGGAGCGGCCCTGAACCGCAGCCAGGTGTACTGTGTGCCCACACCGGCGCCCCAGTTCTTTCAAGTGGGGGTGCGCGATGTTGGCCAGGTCGAACTGATCCAATGCGAGGTTGGCCAGTCCGGCCAGGCGGTATCCCACGCCGTAGCGTCCGTCCTCCCGCCGTCGCGTCAGCCCACTCTCCGTGAGGGTCTGCAGGGTGCGCAGGGCGGTGGAGCGGTGGATGTCGAAGTGCGCGGCGACCTCGCTCGGTGTGCTGGGTTGGGCGCTGACGAACTCGAGGGTCTCGATGGCGCGCTGGATGCTCTGTGACATGGGCTCACTACACCAGATCGAAGTCATGGACGCTGGACAGGGCCCGGGCGGCCAGGGCGTGGCCCAGTCCCAGGCGTGCTTCGATCCGTTCACCGTGGAGAAGGCCGGACAGGTAGCCGGCTGCGAAGGCATCGCCTGCACCGACCACCTCGACGACTTCGACAGCCTGCGCGGGAACGAACACCGTCCCGGTCGCGGAGACGTCCGTGGCTCCCACTGCGCCGTCCTTGACCACCAGGTGACGTGGTGTCCCGAGGCTCTCGTAGAGCGTGTCGGGGTCTCCGGTGCGCCACAGCGTCTCCGCTTCGTCCCGGCCGACGAACACGATGTCGGCGCGCCGGGCGTATTCGGCCAGCACCGGTCCGGCCTCTTCTGCGCTCCACAGCCCGGGACGGTGGTTGACGTCGAAGGACACGAGGGTGCCGTGGGCGCGGGCCGTGGTGAAGGCGGCGTCCAGCAGGGCGCGGCAGCTGGGGGAGAGCCCTGCCGTGATGCCCGACAGGTGCAGCAGCGGCAGCGCCGTCCAGTCGATGCCCTGGAGAACGGCCGGGCCCATGGCGGAGGCCGCCGAACCGGAGCGGTAGTAGTGGACCGTGGTGGTGGATCCGCCGGGGTCCTTGAAGTAGACCCCCGTCGGGGCCTCGGTGTCCGTGCCAACCAGCGAGGTGTCGACCCCGTGCGCCCGGAGCTGGCGCAGCAGGCGCCGCCCGAGGGGATCGTCGCCGACGCGGCTCAGCCAAGCAGCTCGGTGCCCTGCTCCGGCCAGGTAGAGGGCCACGGTGGACTCCGCGCCCCCGGCGGAGAGGACGAAGCTCTGCGCAGTCTCGAGGGATTCGGCACGGACCGGTGCGACGAGGGCCATGGTCTCGCCGAGGCACAGGACCGCGGGGCCGTCACCGGGCGTTTTCAGGAACTCGTGCACGGAGCTTTCTCGCTTTCGAGGTGGAACGGAGCCAGGGCAGCAGGACGGCGCCGAGACTGAGAAGGATGAGGCCGACCGCGATGGGACTGGTGAGCACGGTTTCCACGCCGTCGATGACCAGGGCGCGTCGCAGGTTGCTCTCTGCCAGCGGGCCGAGGATGAGGCCCAGCACCATAGGGCCGGCGGGGAAGCCGAACCGGCGCATCAGCAGGCCGACGACGCCGAAGCACAGCATGAGCACGACGTCGAAGACGCTGCTCTGCACCGCATATGTGCCCACGATGCAGAAGGAGATGATGATGGCGGTCAAGTACTGCTGCGGCAGGGCGAGAAGCTTCACCACGCCCTGCATCCGTACCAGGGCCAGGGCCAGGGCCAGCACCGTGGCGAGCACCATGATCGCGGCGAGGCTGTAGACCAGATCGGGAGACTCGACGAACAGGGCGGGACCGGGCTGGAGCCCCCAGATGATCATGGAGCCGATCATCACGGCCATCACGGAGTCCCCGGGCACGCCCAGAGCCAGAGTCGTGGTGACGGAGCCGCCCATCGTGGCGGTGCTCGCGCTGTCGGCGGAGGCCAGGCCCTCGAGCGAGCCGTGCCCGAACCGTTCGGGGTGCTTGGAGGCCCGCTTGGCCTGGGCCCAGGCGATGACGCCGGCGATGTCTCCGCCGGCGGCAGGAACGACACCGACCACGGCGCCGACCCCCGTCCCGATCGCGGAGGGTTTGAGGAGCTCACGTCGTTCTGCACGAGTGGGCCACCACGCGCCCAGCTGTGTGATGGGGGCGGGGGTGTTCTTGTGCTTCGTCTCGACGATCTGGTTGAAGAGCTCCGCGATGCCGAACAGGCCGATGATCGCGGCGATGAACGGGATGCCGGAGCTCAGTTCGGTCATCCCGAAGGTGAATCGTGTGTCACCGGTGATGGGATCGCGTCCGACGGTGCCCAGGAGCAGGCCTGCCGCGCCGGCTACGAGGCCGCGCAGGACGTTGCTGCCGGAGACGCCGACCATCATGGTCAGGCCGAACACCACGAGGGCGAACATCTCCGCCGGTCCGAATCTCAGGGCGACCGACGCCAGGGGCTGGGCGGCCAGCACGAGGATGAGAATGCCGGCCAGCGCCCCGGCCGCTGAGGCGAGGGCGGAGCTGGTGAGCGCGATGCCGGCCCTGCCCTGCTGGGCCAGCGGGTAGCCGTCGAAGGTGGAGGCGATCGATGCCGGCGTGCCGGGGGTGTTCACGAGAATGGCGGGTACCCGGTCGCCGAACTGCGCCGCGACGTAGATGGACAGCAGGACGGCCAGTCCCTGGAGCGGTTCCAGCGTCAAGGTGAACCCGGCTGCCAGCGCCACCGCCATCGTCGCCGTGATCCCCGGCACGGCACCGACGAGCGTACCGAGGAGGACCCCGATCAGCAGGCACAGACCGATGGCCGGGTCCAGGAGAGCGGCGGTGCCCGCCAGCACGTCACTCATAGCGGCACCCGCAGCAGCAGCCCGAACAGGCCGTACAGGATGGCCGCGGTCGAGATCGGGAAGACGATCAGGGCTTTAGTCCCCCGCCCCCCGGTGACGAACATCAGTGCGGCGAGGAACACCGCCGTCACCGGAAGGAAGTGAAAGTAGTACCAACCGAGGCCGTACAGCACCACAGCCGCGACGACGGCTCCCAGCCGCCCCAGGCCGTGAGCGCTCACCCGTTGCTCCGGTACCGGGTCGGGTCGCCGCAGGGCCACGACGCCGATGGCGACGGCGCCGGCCACCAGGACGCCGCCGAGCACCGTCGGCCACCACTGGGGACCGATGGATGCGCCCACCGCCGAGGTTTCCAGGGTGCGGGCGGACCACATCGTGGTGCCACCGACCACGGCCACCGCCGAGGCCACGAGCAGGCCCCGCACATTGGTACCACCAGGTCCGGGAGAGGACTCCGCGCTCACCTCGTCGTCGGCGACCGCAGGCTCAGCGCTGGGAGACTCCTCGGTGGTGCCCACTGCCGGGGTGTCCCTCACGACCCGGCCCCGAGGAGCTCGGCGAAGCGGTCACTTTCCGCGTCCACGAACTTCTCCGTCTCGGACGCGGAACGGTAGAGCGGCAGATTGCCGCCGGTTTCGATGAAGGAGACGTAGGCGTCGGATGCGACGGCCTTCTCCACGGACTCCTCCAGGGTGGCGGCGACGTCCGGGTCGAGGCCGGCCGGTGCGGCGACCGTGGCCCAGCTCCCGATCACCACGTCCTGCCCCTGCTCGGAGGCCGTCGGGACGTCCGGGAGGGCGGGAGCTCGATCCTCGGTGAAGACCGCCAGCACCCGGAGGCGACCGTCCTCGTGGGCGGGAGCCGTTTCACCGATGCCGGCCACGACCGCGTCGACCTGTCCGCCCGTGGCTGCCGTCACGGCCGGGGCGCCCCCGTCGAACGGGACGTTCTTGAACTCCACGCCGGCGGCGTTGCCCAGCTCGGTGGCGCCCAGCTCCCAGATGGAACCGGGGCCGGCGTTGGAGACGGAGACGCTGCCCGGCTCCTCTTCCGCCGCCTGGATCAGGTCCTCCAGGGTGCGGAAGGGACTGTCGGCCGGAACGGCGATGGTCCCGGGCTGGGAGTTCGCCTGGCCGAGGAAGTCGTAGTCGGCGGGGTCGATCTCGTACCCCTGGTGGCCCAGCAGGCTGACCTCCACCGGCAGGACCGCGATGGTGTAGCCGTCGGCAGCCTGACCGGCCAGGTGTTCCATGCCGACGCTGCCGGCACCGCCGGGCCGGTTCTCCACCACGATGGAGACGCCGAGGTCTTCTTCCATCTCGGTGGCGAGAGTACGGGCGGTCAGATCGGTCGCACCTCCGGCGGAGGTGGGCGTCATGAAGGTGATCGTCTCGGCCGGGAACTCACCGCCCGAGGCGGCGGCGCCGTTTCGGTCAGCACAAGCGGTCAGAGCAAGCAGGCTGCTCAGTGCGGCGGCCCCAGCAACAGTGCGCCGTCGTCGCGTCGATCGTGTGGACATCGTCGTCCTCTTTCTCCTTTGTTGCATATACTGCAACAGTGCTGTTGATACTGCACAAGAGTAGAAGAGGGAAAGCCGTGTGACAAGAGTCACGGCTCCTGGGGTCGAATGCGGCCTGGAACGAGCGAGCAGGTGAACCAGGGCTGGCGGGTCTCTCCGGCGGCGATGCACGGCCGAGCCGCTTCCGGGTCGCCCGGGATGGCGTCCGCGTCGTCGAGCCGGGCACGGGCAGGCTTGATACTGACAAGCGTGAATGGTGTGCGCCCGCCCTATGTCGCGGTGATCTTCTCCAGTCGGCGATCGGCGTCCACGCCCGAGGACGGGTACGGGGCGGCCGCCCGGCAGATGGACGAGCCGGCCCAGCAGCAGCCCGGGTTCCTCGCGGTGGAGAGCGCACGAAACCCTGACGGGTTCGGCATCACGGTGTCCTGCTGGGAGACCGTTCAGCACGCCCGGGACTGGAAGCAGGTCACCACGCACCTCGAGGCTCAGCGCCGAGGTGCCCGCGACTGGTATGTGGACTACACGGTGCGTGTGGCGACGGTTGAGCGGCAATATGGCCCCGGGCTCGCCGATCAGGGCTGAGTCCAAGAATCCACGTCGGTCATCGCTCCCGGCTGATGACCGGCCTGGCCGGGGCTGCCGAGGGATCCGTGCGGGTCGTGCGCACCTCGATCGAGGTGGTCGTCGCGCTGATCGGGTACACCGTGGGTCTGGGTGCGGTGCTCTGCTCGCTGGCCATCGGGCCGCTGGTCCAGATTCTCATGCCACGGATGGGCGTCCGGCTTCATCGCTGATCGCATTACCTCGTGACCTGTGGCGACGCAGACGAGAAGAGCTCGCATCAACGTATTGCGATGTGTTTATGCGTCTGCTCTACTGGGACATCAGGCTCCCCGGAGCGCATCGAGACCACTGAGGAGGCGGTCATGGCCGATCACGACAAGCAGGCCGAGCACACCGTGCAGGACCACACCCACGGCGACAACTGCGGGCACGAGGCCGTGCAGCACGACGACCACGTGGACTACATCCACGACGGTCACAAGCACGCCCTGCACGAGGACCACTACGACGAGCACTGAGCCGTCCGATCCCTGTTCCCGCCGAGAAGCCCCTGCCGTGCGCAGGGGCTTCTCGGTCTCCACCCCCGGTCGATCTGGAGGATGCGATGACGCCCGAGCGCGCTGACCTGGAGGCGGCGGCCCGCCTGTTCCGGGCCCTGGCCACACCGGCCCGGCTGCAGCTGCTGTGCCTGCTGGAGGAGGGGCCGGCGACCGTCTCCCGGCTGGTGGAGCGCTCCGGGCTGTCACAGCCCCTGGTCTCCCAGCACCTGCGCACCCTGCGGGAGACCGGGCTGGTGGCGTTGACCCGCAGCGGCCGGGAGGCGGTGTACGCGCTGGCCGACACCCACGTCTCCCACATCGTCGGGGACGCCCTCTCGCACGCGGGAGAAGTGCAGACCCCTCCGGGATAGTCGCCGCAGTGGTCGTGGCGGCCGGGGTCGCTGGCGGCCCCGGCCGGTGTCAGGCGCGGTGGATGCGCGGTGGCGGGCTGGTGCCGCAGGTCGCTGCCCGGAGTCCCGGCGGCAGGACGCGGTCGGGCTGCAGGAGCTGCTGCGGCCCCCCGGTGCGCAGCCACGCCTGCAGCGCCTGGAACCGGTCGTGGTCCTCCAGGCCGCTGAACCACGCCAGCGGGCCGATCCGGTTGCTGGGCCCGTCCCGGCGGGCGACGGCGGCGATGCCGGCCAGCTCGCACCGCCCCAGGCAGGGCGAGGTGATGAGCACGGCCCCGCGGGTCTCCCGGACGGTCGAGGTGATCTGCCGCTGGTGGTCCTCGCCGCCGGCGAGGCGGTGCAGGGCGGTGCAGCGGGGGCCGGTGCACCAGGCCAGCACCGGGCCGCTGGCCTCTGTGGACTCTCCGGTCTCCACCGGCTTCCGGGGGCGGGGGTGCGGCGCTTCATGGGACGGTCCTTCCGGTGCCGTGCTGCCCGGCCGGGCGTCCGCCGTCGCGTACGGGGTGACGGACGCCCTGCCGGAGGCATGCCGACTCAGTGGTCGTGGCCTTCGTGGCCTTCGTGGTCTGTGTGGGTGTCGCTCGCGTGCCCGTGGTCCTTGTGTCCGGCCTCCGCGGTGGCGGGGGACTCCGGATCGCCGTCGACCACGGCGATCTCGGTCGGGGTCTCGGGCAGGTCGAAGGTGCCCACCACGGTGCCGGCGGCGATGTCGACCACGTGCAGCTGCTGGGCTGCCGCGTCGGTGACGTAGGCGCGGTCCCCGGCGACCTTCACGGCCGGGCCCGGCTCCTGCCACTCCTCCGGCTCCTCCCAGGGCTGGACCACGTCGACCTCGTGCAGGACCTCACCGGAGCCGGCGTCGAGGATGTTCAGCTGCCCGTCGTAGGTCAGCACCAGGGCCTCGCCCTCGGGTCCGCGCGCCAGGGACCGGAACCAGTAGGCCGAGCCGACGTCGACGGTGCGGACCGTGTCGGTGCGGGTGTCGATCAGACCGATCCTGGTGGGGCGCTCCTGCTCGGCGTCGGGGTCGGTCTTGTAGTCGGCGAGCACGACGGGGGAGTCATGGGAGCCGAACTGGTTGCCCGAGCGCTGGTAGTCCTCCTCCACGGCGACCTTGTGGAAGGCGCCGTCGCGGTAGACCACCGGGCCGTTCTCGCAGCCCAGGGACACGACGTCGCCCTGCTCGGTCGGGGCGGCCGTGGCCTCGCCGTGGACCCCGGGGCAGTCGGTGGTCTCGGCCACGACCTCGCCTGCCGGGGTGACGACCTGTACGGTGTCGCGGCTCTCCTCGGTGCCCTGGGTCAGCAGCAGGTTCCCGTCCGTCAGCGGCACGGCGACCCCGTGGTGGGGGGCCTCGGTGGTGTGCTCCTCCATCTCGCTGTCCTCCACCGCACCGTCGGAGAACGCCGCGGAGTCCAGGATCCGGATGCCTCCGCTGCCGTCGGCGAACAGCGCGGTCTTCCCCTCGTGCACCACGACGTGCGCGGCCTCGGGGGCGTCCAGGACGGTGTCGGTCAGGGCGGGGGCCTGCTCGTAGTAGTGGGAGTGGTCGCCGTGGCCCTGGTCGACCAGGCCGGAGTCGAAGAGGCGGAAGAGGTCCCCGTCGCTGACCAGCACGTGCCGGCCGTCCCCGGCGTTGTTCAGGCGGAGGAAGCCCTCGTGCTCGGTGGTCCCGAGCACCTCGCCGGATTCGGTGTCCACCGTCATCAGGCCGCCGTCGTAGCTCAGCACCACCCGGGGGGTGAGGGATGTGACCTCCTGGCGTGCCGCCGAGCTGCCGGAGGCGGACGGCGACCCGGAGGCCGTGCCGGGGGCCGTGGTGGCAGGTGCGTTCTGGGCGGCGGACTCGGTCTCGGCCGATCCGGGGGAGCAGGCCGACAGCGCCAGCGCGGCCACGGTGAGACCCGTCAGGGTCAGGGTGCGGGATGAAGTGTGCATGCTCGAAGCCTAAATGAGAATGACACCCATTCTCAACTAGCGCAGGGTGCAGAGGTGTTGCAGGCGGCCAAGTTGGCATTTGACAATCATTCTCACATCAAATGAGACTCGTTCGCATGAAGACTTCTCGTGCCGTCGTGTCCGCGTGTGCCGCCCTGTCGGTCGCAGTTCTGTCCGCCTGTGGTGGCGGCGTCCTTCTACCCCCTCCAGTACGTGAGCGAACGCGTCGGCGGGGACCTGGTCGCGGTGGAGTCGCTGACCCCGGCCGGGGCCGACGCCCACGACATGGAGCTGTCCCCGGCCGCGGTGGCCGACCTCGGCGAGGCCGACGTGGTGGTCTATCTCTCCGGCTTCCAGCCCGCGGTGGACGACGCGGTGGCCACGACCGCACCGGAGCACGTGCTCGACGCGGCGGGGCCCGCCGAACTGATGGCCGCGCCCGACCACGACCACGCTCACGAGGACCACGACCACGAGGGCCACGATCACGGCCACGAAGGGCACGACCACGGCGGTGTGGACCCGCACTTCTGGCTGGACCCGGTGCGGCTGGGGGCCGTGGCGCAGGAGCTCGCCCGCGAGTTCGGCGCGGCCGATCCCGGCAACGCCGACAGCTACGAGTCCAACGCGGCCGAACTGGCCCGTCAGCTCGACGAGCTCGACGACCGGTTCCGGGAGGGCCTGGCGTCCTGCGAGCAGCGGACGCTGGTGGCCGGCCACGAGGCCTACGGGTACCTGGCCGAGAAGTACGGCTTGGAGCAGGCCGGCGTCGCCGGCCTGGACCCGGAGGCCGAGCCGTCCCCGGCCCGGCTGGCCGAGGTCGGGGAGATCATCGAGGAGCAGGGGGTGACCACGGTGTTCACCGAGTCCCGGCTGAACCCCAAGGTCGCCCGGACCCTGGCCGAAGACCACGGCATCGACAGCGCCGTCCTGGACCCGGTCGAGTCCCAGGTGGACGGAACGAGGGACTACCAGCAGGTCATGCGGGCCAATCTCGAGGCTCTCCGTGCCGGACTCGGCTGCTGACCCGGCGTGCCGACGCCACCAGCAGGGGGATGCCCGCACCGGGTTTTTGCAGGATGAGAATGATAGTCATTACAGTAGGACACTGCTGGCGGTGTCTACACGAGGAGTGACCGTGCGCGGTGTTGCCCACTTGGACGTGGTGGATCTCGGTGTCTCCGCGGCGGGCCGGCCGCTGCTGCACGGGGTGGACCTCCGGGTGGCGCCCGGACAGCGGGTGGCACTGCTCGGGGCCTCGGGGTCGGGCAAGTCGCTGACGGCCATGGCCGTCCTGGGCCTGCTCGGACCTCAGTTCGGGGTCCAGGGCTCCCTGCGGGTCGCCGGCCGGGACCTGCCCTGGCGCCAGGCACCGGGGCGCCGCCCGGGGATGGCGGCGGTCTTCCAGGACTCGCAGGCCGCGCTGAACCCGGTGGTGCGCCTGGACCGGCAGCTCCTGCCCGCCGTGGCGCGCCGTCGCGGGGTCGGCTCGGCCGCCGCCGCCCGGGTCATCGCGGACCTGCTCCGCGAGGTCGGCTTCGAGGACCCGGAGCGGATCCTGCGCGCCCACCCCTCCCAGCTCTCGGGCGGGCAGCGGCAGCGGGTGTGCCTGGCCCTGGCCATGGCCGCGTCCCCGGACCTGCTGGTGGCCGACGAGCCGACCACCGCCCTGGACATGATCAGCCAGCGCCAGGTCGTCGAGGCCCTGCGCCGCTGCACGGGACAGGACCGCAGCGCCCTGCTGTTCATCACCCACGACCTGGCGGTCGCCGCCGACCTGTGCGACGACGTCGTCGTCATGGAGCGCGGACGGGTGGTCGAAGCGGGCCCGATGGAGCAGGTCGTCCGATCGCCGCAGGCGGCGTTCACCGCGGCCCTGGTGGAGGCCGCCCGCGCCGGTCTGCGGCCTGCCGCGGCACCGCTGGGCGCGGCCTCGTGAGCCCGGGGGCGGAGCCGACCACGCTGAGCGGGGTCGGTCTGACCAAGGCCTACCGGGGCCGCTCCGGTGTCGTCGCGGCGGTGCGGGGCGTGGACCTCACCGTGCGTGAGGGGGAGTCCCTGGGCCTGGTCGGCCCCTCGGGGTCCGGCAAGTCCACCGTGCTGTCCCTGCTGCTGGGGATGGAGCGCCCGGACCGGGGCGAGATCCTCTTCGACGGCGCGCCCCTGACCGGCCGGGAGCAGCTCCGGCGGGCCCGGCAGGCGGTGCAGTACATCCCGCAGGACCCGGCCTCCAGCCTGGATCCCCGCCGCAGCGTCGAACGCCAGCTGCGGGAACCGCTGCGCCGCTTCCGGATCCCGGGCGACCACTCCCGCCTGGTCCGGGACGCCCTGGAGCAGGTCGGGCTCGGCGCCGAGCACCTGGGCCGGCGGGCCCACGAGCTCTCCGGCGGCCAGGCCCAGCGCGTGGCCATCGCCCGGGCCCTGGTGACCCGCCCCCGGATCCTCCTGGCCGACGAGGCGGTGAGCGGGCTCGACCTGCCGCTGCGCAACCAGGTGCTGGAGCTGCTGAGCGAGCAGCGCGGCCGGAACGGGCTGGGGCTGCTGTTCATCTCCCACGACCTCACCGCGATCCGCAGCCTGTGCGACCGCGCGCTGGTGCTCGACCACGGGCAGGTGGTCGAGGAGGGTCCCGCGGACCGGCTCCTCGAGACCCCCCGCCACCCGACGACGCAGGAGCTGGTGGATGCTGTTCCGCGACTGTCCGCCTGAGACCCGCACCCTGCTGGGCGCCCAGCTGGTGTTCAACCTCGGCTTCTTCGCCGTGATCCCCTTCCTGGCCGGCGCCATGCGCTCCGACTACGGGCTGGGGGCCGCGGCGGTCGGGCTGGTCCTCGGGGCGCGCACCTTCAGCCAGCAGGGCATGTTCCTGCTCGGCGGGATCCTCGCGGACCGGTGGGGCGCCCGCCGGTCGATCCTCACCGGCTGCCTGGTCCGCATCTCCGGCTACGCCACGCTGCTGGGCGCCTCGGACCTGCCGCTGTTCCTGCTCGGCGCGGTGCTCACCGGGGCGGGCGGGGCGCTGTTCTCCCCGGCCCTGGAGGCGCAGCTCTCCCACGCGGACCAGCCGGCCCCGCCCGGCACGAAGCGCCGGTCCGTGTTCGTGTGGCTGGCCATCACCGGGGAGATCGGCGCCGTGCTGGGACCGCTGCTCGGCTCCGCCCTGCTGGGGTGGGGGTTCGACGCCGCGCTGACGGCCGGCATCGCCGTCTTCGCCGCGGTGACCGTCCTCCTGTGGTGGCGGCTGCCCGCGCCCCCCGCGCGCACGGACACTGCGCCGGCCGACACGGCCGACACGGCCGACACGGCGGACACGGCGGGCCGGCGTCCGTCGGTCCCGTCCCGTCCCGCCCTGGGATGTCTGCGCGACCGCCGCTTCCTCGCCTTCTGCGCGCTGGGCTCCGTGAACCTCCTGGCCTACAACCAGCTGTACTTCGCCATCCCCGTGGAGCTGGAGCGCCGCGGCCTGGGCCAGGCGTGGCTGGGCGGGCTGTTCCTGCTGGCGTCGGTGCTCACCCTCAGCCTGCAGCTGCCCGTCGCCGGCCTGGCCCGACGGGTCGGCTCCGGGCCCACGCTCTCGGCCGGTTTCGTTCTGCTGGCCGCGGCCTTCGCCGTGGCCGCCGGCACCGCCGTGCACCCCGGCGGTCCGACGGCGGAGGCGGTGGCACCGGTGCTGATCACCGTGGCGGTCCTGGTGCTGGGGCACATGGCCCTGACCCCCACGATCCTGTCGCTGGTCCCCGCGTTTCTCCACGCTCGGGACGCCTCGGGGCAAGGGGACGTCTCCGGCCGAGGGGCCTACTACGGGCTGGTCGCCACCTGCGGCGGCATCGCGGTCCTGGTGGGCAACACCGTGCTGGGGCGGCTGGTGGACGCCACCGACCGGTTCCAGTGGTGGGCCGGCACGCCGTGGGCCCCGCTGGTCCTGCTCGCCCTGCTTTCCGCCGTCGCGATCCCGCGGATGCTGCCCGACCGGCGGCCGCCCGGAATCTCCGCGTCACCATCCATCGAACACCACGACGAAAAGGCCTCCTGATGCCCCCTCGCCCCTCCGCTCCCCGCCTCACCCCTCGCCGGACCGGCCTCGGCCTCGCCGCTGTCAGCCTGCTGCTGCTCACCGGCTGCTTCGCCGAGGGCTCCGGCACCGCCTCCGCCGGGGGAGCCGGCGGCGCGACCGACGGCTCGACCGACGCCCGGATCGAGCTGGCCATGCTGCAGCCCCCGCGCTCGGGGCTGTCCCCGCTGAGCGACGACGCCTTCAAGCTCTCCCGCTGGTCCACCGCCGAGACCCTGGTGCGGCTGGACGAGGCCGGAGTCGCGCAGCCGATGCTGGCCACCGAGTGGGAGCAGCTCGACGACACCACGTGGTCCTTCGCCGTCCGCGACGGCGTCACCTTCCACGACGGCACCGAGCTCACCGCGGAGAACGCCGCCGCCTCCCTCGCCCGGGCGGTGGAGGCCGAGCCGGCCCCGCGCATCCTCGACGGGGTGGAGATGAGCGTGGCCGCCGACGGCGACACGGTGCGGGTCACCACCGCCGAGGCCGATCCGCTCGTGCCGCAGCGGCTGTCCAGCCCGCAGCTGTCCGTCCTGGCCCCGGCGGCCTACGAGGAAGGTGCCGTCACCCCGGTGGGCCACGGCACCGGTCCCTTCGAGCTCACCGCCGTGGACGGCACCTCCGGGGCCACCCTCGAGCGCTACGACGACTACTGGGACGGCGCCCCGGCCGCGGCCGGCATCGACGTGTCCTTCGTGCCCGACGGCACCGCCCGCGCCGCCGCCCTGCGCACGGGCGAGGCGGACGTCGTCGAGGCCGTGCCCGTGGGCCAGGCCGCCCAGGTGGAGGAGGACCTCCTGGCGGAGGTGCCCATGCCGCGCACCAACACCCTCTACCTCAACACCGAGGACGGGCCCTTCGCCGACCCTGCCCTGCGCGCCGCCGCCCGCGAGGCCCTGGACCCGCAGACCGTGGTGGACGGGGTCTACGAGGGCCGGGCCGACGTGGCCGCCGGGCTGCTGGGCCCGGCGATCCCCTACGCCGCGGGGGGCCGGGACACCGACGCCTACCGCGAGCTGCTCGCCGACCGCGCCGAGGCCGGGGACCCGGCCGGGCAGAAGATCACCATCGGCACCTTCACCGACCGGGCCGAGCTGCCCGAGGTCGCCGTCCAGCTCCAGCAGCAGCTCGAAGCGGCCGGGTTCGAGGTGGAGCTGGAGGTGCGCGAGTACCAGTACATCGAGGCCGACGCCCTGGACGGCGACTTCGACGCCTTCATCCTCTCCCGGGCCACGGTGCTCGATTCGGGTGATCCGGTGGCCTACATGGTCAGCGACTTCGGCTGCGAGGGCTCGTTCAACCTCTCCCAGTTCTGCTCCGGGACCGTCGACGACGCCCTGAACGCCGCGGAGCAGGCCGCTCCCGGCGAGGAGCGCCAGGAGGCGATCATGGCCGCCGAAGCGGCGATCCTGGCCGAGGACGCGGCGATCCCGATGCTCCACGAGCGCGTCATCCAGGGTGAGCAGAGCGGCGTGGGGGGCGCGGTCCGCGATCCGCGCGAGCGCGAGCTCATCACTGCTGAGACCACCGTCGCCGAGTGAGGGGACGGGCAGGGGCCGCGGCCCTGGTCTCCCGCGCCGCGGCCTTCGCCGCTGTCGTCGTGCTGATCGGGGCCCTGCCGTGGCTCTCGGGCAACAGCCCGGAGTACACGGTCCTGCGGGCCCGCTACGCGGACCGGCCGGCCACCCCGGAGGTGCTGGCCCAGATCCGGACCGAGCTCGGCCTGGACGGCGGACCGCTCGCCGTGTTCGCCGACTGGGCGTCCGGGGTGCTCACCGGGGACTTCGGCACCTCCTGGATCAGCGGGCGCCCGGTCCTGCCCGGCGTCCTGGGGGCCATGGGGGTGTCCCTGACCCTGATGGGTGCGGCCCTGCTCGTCGCCCTGGTCGTGGCCGCTCTGACCTGCGTGCCCACCGTCCGCAGCGGGCTCGCCGGGCGCCCCGCCCGCGGGGCCGGGGCGGCGGCCGCCGCGCTGACCGCTCTGCCGGAGTTCCTGCTCGCGGCCGTGCTGCTGATCGTCGTGGCCGTCTGGGCGGGCTGGCTGCCGCCCTACGGGTGGCGGGGACCCGAGCACGTGGTGCTGCCGGCCCTGGCGCTCGGCCTGCCTGCGGGCGGACTGATCGGCCGGCTGCTCTCGACCGCGCTGGCGGGGGCCTTCACCGAGCGCTGGGTGCACACGTGGGCCGTGGCTGGGCACTCCGGGCCCCGGATCGCGCTCGCGGCGCTGCACCGCGCGCTGCCCGGGGTGATCGGGCAGATCGCGCTCGTCGTCGTCGGGCTCACCGGAGGGGCGGTGCCGGTCGAGGAGGTCTTCGCGATCCCCGGCCTGGGCCGGACCCTGCTCGGGGCCGCCGCGTCCCAGGACATCCCCACCCTGCAGGCCGGGGTGCTGCTCCTGCTCGTCGTCGCCGGGATCTGCGGGGCCCTGGCGGCCCTGGCCCGCCGGGCGCTGCTGGGCCCGGCCGCCCGCTCCGGGGACCTGCCCGTCCCCGGGCCGCCGGCGGGCCGGGGACGGTCCTGGTGGACGGTGCCGGCCGTCTCGGGGGCCCTGCTGCTGGGACTGATCGTCGCCGGGCTGCTCCGGGACCCCTACACCTCCGCCCACGAGAGACTCGAGGCGCCCTCCTGGGCGCTGCCGCTGGGGGCCGACGCCGCAGGACGCGACGTGCTGGCGCGCGTGGGCCACGGCGCCCTGGACACCCTGGGCCTCGCCCTGGTCGTGGTCGCCGCCTGCCTGGTCATCGGCCTCGTCGTCGGCGTGACCGGGGCGTGGTCGACCGGGCCGGTCGAGGTCACCAACGCGGCACCGCCGATCATCGCCGGCATCCTCGTCGTGGCGGTGGCCGGCCCGTCGGCGGCCGGAGCCGCCCTCGCCGTCACCCTGGTCAGCTGGGCGCCGTTGGCCGCCCACACCGCCGCCCTCGTCGGGGAGATCTCGGCCCGGCCCTACGTCCGGGTGCTGCCCCTGCTCGGTGTCGGCCCGGTCCGGGTCCTGGCCGGGACCGTCCTGCCCACCCTGCTGCCGGAGGTGACCCGGCACGCGATCCTGCGCCTGCCCGGCACCGCCCTGGCCATCGCCGGCCTCGGCTTCCTGGGCCTGGGGCAGCAGCCGCCGGCCCCGGAGTGGGGGCTGCTGCTCGCCGAGGGCATCGGCTACGTCGAGCGCGCCCCGTGGACCGTGCTCGGCCCCGCGGGTGCCCTGGTGCTCGCCTCCGTCCTGGCCGTCTCCCTCTCCAGTGCCGACGGAGCGCGGCGGACGCCGCGACCCGGACCGGGGCCCGTCAGCACGGACCCTGTCCCCCGCCCGGGGAAGGAGCTGGTGGGGTCCGGGACGTCGGCGCGGCCGGGGCCGAATTGACCATCGTTCTCATTTTGTTGAGAATGGATCTCATGAAACTTCGACCCGGGCCGACGCCCCCGGAGGACCGCTCGGTGATCCGCACGGAGGACCTCACCGTGGTGCTCGGCGCCGCCCCCGTGCTGCGCGGGGTGGACCTCGCGGTGGCCGACGGCGAGGCCGTGGCCCTGATGGGCGGCAACGGCTCCGGCAAGTCGACCCTCATCAAGGCCCTGCTCGGCGTCGTGCCCATCGCCTCCGGCCGTGCCCGGCTCTGGGGGGCGGACGTCGCCGGCGCACGCCGGGACGTGCCGTGGTCGCGCACCGGGTACGTCCCGCAGCGCGTCGGCGTCGGCGCCGGGGTGCCGGCCACCGCGCTGGAGGTCGTCGCCTCGGGGCTGGTGGGCCACCGGCGCCTGCGTCCGGGCGCCGGCGGCCGCCGCGCGTGCCTCGAGGCCCTGGAGCAGGTCGGCCTGGCCGACCGGGCGCACGAGAGCGTGGCGATCTTCTCCGGCGGCCAGCAGCAGCGCGTGCTGATCGCCAGGGCACTCGTGCGGCAGCCCCGGCTGCTGCTCCTGGACGAGCCCCTCTCCGGCGTGGACCAGGTCTCCAAGGAAGCCGTGGCCCGCATCCTGGCCGGGCTCCGGGCCGACGGCACCACGCTGCTGGTCGTGCTGCACGAGCTGGGCGAACTGGCCCCCCTGCTGGACCGCGCCGTGGTGCTGCGCCACGGGCGCATCGTCCACGACGGACGCCCCCCGCAGCCGGCCCCGGGGCACGACGCCCCCGATCACGAGCACCTGCACCCCCACGGGGATCCGCACGCAGCCGTCCCCACCGCCCCCGATCTCCACGGAAAGCCGCAGTGACCATGCTCGACACCCTCGCCGCCATGCTGGCCAGCCCCCTGATGCAGCGCGGCCTGCTGATCGCCGCCCTCGTGGGGATCTCCGCGCCGGTGATCGGCACCTACCTCGTCCAGCGGCGCCTGGCCCTGCTCGGCGACGGCATCGGCCACGTCGCGCTGACCGGGGTGGCCATGGGCTGGCTGGCCGGCTCCGCGGCCGGGCTCACCCCGCACGACGCCCTGGCCGTGCCCGGCGCGGTGGTCGCGGCGATCGTCGGGGCCGTGCTCATCGAGGTGATGCGCACCAAGGGCCGCACCAGCGGGGACGTCGCCCTGGCCCTGCTGTTCTACGGCGGTATCGCCGGCGGCGTGCTGCTCATCGGGCTGGCCGGCGGCACCTCCGCCAACCTCACCGGCTACCTCTTCGGCTCCATCGCCACCGTCACGCCCCTGGACGTCTGGCTGACCGCCGGGCTGGCCGCGGTGGTCCTCGGCGTGGGGCTCGGGCTGCGCCCGGCCCTGTTCTCCCTGTGCCACGACGAGGAGTTCGCCCTCGCCACCGGTCTGCCGGTGCGGGCCCTGAACATCCTGGTGGCCGTCATGGCGGCGCTGACCGTGTCCGTGTCGATGCGCGTGGTCGGCGTGCTGCTGGTCTCGGCGGTGATGATCGTCCCGGTCGCCGTCGCCCAGCTGGTCACCCGCTCCTTCGCCGGGACCATGGGCACGGCCATGGCCGTGGGTGCCGGGGTCTGCGTGACGGGCCTGTCCATCACCTACTTCCACCCGCTGTCCCCCGGGGCCACGATCGTGGTCCTGGCCATCGCCTGCTACGCCCTGACCCTGCTCGCCCGACCCCTCCTCGGGCGCACCCGGCGCCACGGCGGATCCCACGGCACGGATCCCCTGCACCACGCCGAGGACGACCTCCAGCTACGAGGAGCATGACCATGTCCCGGACCACCCGCCAGCGCTCCGCCCTGGCCGAGCTGCTCGAGCACACCCCCGAGTTCCGCTCGGCCCAGCAGCTCCACGCCATGCTGGGGGAGCAGGGGGAGCCCGTCTCCCTCGCCACCGTCTACCGGAACCTCAACGCCCTGGCCGAGGCCGGGGAGATCGACGCCCTCGCCGCCCCGGGCGGGGAGACCCGGTACCGCCGCTGCGTCCGCACGGAGCACCACCACCACCTGGTGTGCCGCACCTGCGGGCACACCGTGGAGATCGCCGAGACCCAGGTGGAGCGCTGGGCCGCCCAGGCCGCACGCCGGCACGGGTTCACCGAGGTCTCCCACGCGATCGAGCTCCACGGGATCTGCGCCGCCTGCCGGCGGAGCACTCCGTGAGGGCCGGCGCACGTCGCCGGAGTTGACAACGGTTCTCAATCATCACGAGAATCGTTCTCATGGCCCTTTCCCGTGCTCTCGTCGTGCCGCTGTCCCTGACGGCCGCCCTCGCCCTGTCCTCCTGCGCCTCCGGTTCCGCCGACCCGTCGGCCACCACCGCCGGGGGTGGCCCGGACGGGGCGCTGACCGTGCAGGCGTCCTTCTACCCCTTGGAGTACGTCACGGAGCGCGTCGGCGGTGACCTCGTCGAGGTGGAGTCGCTGACCCCGGCCGGGGGCGAGCCGCACGACCTGGAGCTGTCCCCGTCCGCCGTCGACAGCCTGCGCACCGCGGACGCCGTGGTGTACCTTTCCGGCTTCCAGCCGGCGGTCGACGACGCGGTGGCCCAGGCCGCCCCCGAGCACGTCCTCGACGCCGCGCACGCCGGGGTGGAGGGCGAGGAGGCGCACTCGGCCGAGGAGCACGCGGCCGCGGAGGAGTCCCACGCGGAGGAGGCCCACGGCGAGGACGCCCCTGCCGGGGAGTCCCACGCCGAGGAGGAGCAAGCAGCAGCAACCGGTGCGGACGGCCACGACCACGGCGGCGAGGACCCGCACTTCTGGCTGGACCCGGAGCGGCTCGCCGCGGTGGCGACGGAGGTCGCCCACGAACTGGCCGAGGTCGACCCGGACAACGCCGCGGCCTACGAGGCCAACGCCGAGGAGCTCTCCCAGGAGCTGGCGGCCCTGGACGAGGAGTTCGCCGAGGGGCTGGCCACCTGCGAGCGGGACACCATCGTCGTCTCCCACGAGGCCTACGGGTACCTGGCCGAGAAGTACGACCTCGAGCAGGTGGCCGTGGCCGGGATCGATCCCGACACCGAGCCCTCCCCGGCACGCCTGGCGGAGATCGGCGAGGTCGTCGAGGCGCAGGGCGTCACCACGGTGTTCTCGGAGTCCCTGGTCAACCCCAAGGTCGCCGAGACCCTGGCGGCCGAGCACGGGATCGAGACGGCCGTGCTGGACCCGGTGGAGGGCCTGGTCGACGAGAGCGCCGATTACCAGCAGGTCATGCGCGAGAACCTCGAGACGCTGCGCACGGCGCTGGACTGCGCGTAGGGCTGCGGCGAGGGCCTCTGCCCGTCAAGGGCCGCCGGGGACGGGCCGCGTGCCGGACGGTCCGAGGCAATGGGGCACGAAAAAATGCGCTATCCATTGCCCCCGGCGAGGCGCATCCTGGAAGGACGAAGAGGTCGCAGCCCCCGGCCCGGCCTCGTGGAACTCCCAGGAGGAACTGCCATGGCCACCACCGAGTTCGCCCCCGTCTCCGACTGCACCGTGGGCCAGTGCTCGTTCAACCACGAGCACGAGTGCACGGCGCACGCCATCACCGTGACCGGCTCGTCCGGCCACGCCCACTGCGGGACCTTCATCTCGATCGGCCCCGACGGCGGCCTGCCCACCGTCCACGCCGAGGTCGGCGCCTGCCAGCGCTCCGAGTGCGTGCACAACGAGCACCTCATGTGCACCGCCCACGACGTGAAGATCGGGGCGGGCGCCGACGAGGCCGACTGCCTCACCTACCAGGCCGCCTGACCCGGTCTGGCGTGCCCGGACAGCGGCCGGGCCCCGGCGGCGTAGCGTAGGGCGTCCGGGAACGACCACGAGGTCGTTCCCGGACCCACCCCGCCGCACCGCCCAAGGAGACCGTTTCGTGGAGCCCGAACCGCTGGAACCGATCGTCCGCTTCCTCACCGTGGACCGCACCGAGGACCTCGAGGGGCTCGCCGCGCGCATCCCCGGATCGGGCTTCCTCTGCTTCTACCCCAACGACGAGGAGTACACGGGCTTCGTCGACGGATCGGGACGGCTCTGGCTGCGCGGCGACGACGCCACCCCCGCGCGAGAGCTCCTGGCGGTGCTCGAGCCGCCGTTCCGCATCGCCTACCCGGTGGCCCCGGCCGTGACGGGTGACCAGGACGCGGTCGTCTCCGCCGGCGTGCTGCAGACCCCGGACGAGCTGGAGGCCTACCGGGCCCGCTTCGCCGACGTCGAGGGGGACGCCGATCTCGACCACCAGGCCCACGCCGTGGACGCGAGCGGCCAGCACTGGACCCTGATGGCCGGCACGGACGCGGACCAGGTGCTGGCCGTGTGCTTCGGCCGGGACGAGGCCGGCCGGCCGTTCTCCGAGCAGACCTCCTTCGACGCCGAGTCCCTGCCCCTGCCCATCACCGTGGTGGAGCTGGACTGAGACCCGGTCCGCGGACCCCCGGCGCGGCGCCGGGAGCGCTCGCCGTCCCCGACGTCGTGCCGGGGGCGGGCCCCTACGCCGGGTCGCGCCGGGACTCGGCGACCGCCAGGAGACCGCCGACCAGGAACATCACGGTCGCCCCCAGCACGATCAGCAGCGGCACGGTCCAGCCGCCCGTGGCGGAGTTCAGCGCCCCCATCAGCGGCGGACCGACGGTCGCGGCCAGGTAGCCGCTGCCCTGGATGCGCGCGGAGGTCCCCGCGGCCTCGGCGTCGCTGCGCACGATGCGCGCGACGATCGAGAAGATCGCGGTGAAGCCGCCGCCCTGGGCGACGCCGCCGACGACCGACCACACGACGTACCCCTCGGGCGCGACCAGCAGCCCGACGGGCAGGGCGATCCACAGCGCCCCGATGACGGCCACGGGTGCCCACTCCGGCGCGCGGGCGGCCAGCAGGGGCACGCCCAGGGCCCCGGCGATGGCGGCGACCTGGAAGAGCGAGGCGCTCGCCCCGGAGGCCGCCAGGCTCAGCCCGCGGGTGTCGGCCAGCAGGGTGGGCAGCCAGGCGGTCACCGAGTAGTAGGAGAAGGCCTGCCCGCAGAAGGCGAAGGTCAGCCACCAGCCCGTGCGCCGGACCCGTGCGGTGCCCCGGGCCTGTCTCAGCGCCCCGGTGGCGGTGCTGGGCTCGGCGGGGGCGGAGTCGGCGGCCGGTGCGCCGGCCCGGCGGCGTGCCACGCCCAGCCAGAAGACCAGGGCCGCCAGCGTCAGCACGCCCCAGGCCGCCAGCGCCCCGCGCCAGCCGACCACCGCGGCCAGCGGCGCCGTGCCCAGCGCGGTGATCATCGACCCGACGTTGAGCGAGGCGGTGTAGGCGGCGGTCACCACGGGCACCCGGCGCCAGGAGACGTCGCGCCGGATGATCACCGGGACCACGATGTTGCCGATGGCGATCGCGGCGCCGATGACCACGGTGCCGGCCAGGACCGCCGGGAAGGGGCCGGCCGAGCGGATCACCGTCCCGGCCAGCACGCCCGCCAGGCAGGCGAGCACCGCCGCCTCGGGACCGGCGCGGCCGATCAGCTTCGAGGCCAGCGGTGTGACGACGGCGAAGAGCAGCACGGGGAGACCCGTGAGCAGGCCCGCGGTCGCCGCCGAGAGCCCGAGGTCGGCCTGGAGCTCCGTGATGACGGGCGTCGGGGCAATGATCGGCCCGCGCAGGCTCAGCGCGACGAGCACGATGCCGACGACGACCCACGGCAGGGCCCGCGCGGGAACGGAGCGCGTGCTCATCCCAGCCCTCCCGGGCGCGCGGCGGCCGCGGCAGCACGCCGCCGCCGGGGGGCGGAGCGTCCGGTGGGCTCCGGACACGACTCGGACGTGGTGCTCATGGCGGCTCCTGGGACAGGGCGGGACGGGGTGCACGCACCCGCGGAGGCGCGTCCGGCGGTGGCGGACGGGGCCGGCCGGTGCAGGGGTGCTGGTGCAGCTCCTGCCCGAGCGCGCCGTGACCACCGCGGGCGGGATGGGTGCTCCCGCCAGCTTGCCAGATCCGCACCGCACCGCGGGACGGACGTGGGCAGCCCCACACCGCCCGGGATGTGCGCCGGAGTCCGGCCGCCGGTAGGTTCGTGCTGGCCACCCGGCGCGACGCCGGGCGGCCCTGCCCCGAGGTCGGCGCGGCACAGCCGTCGCCGACGGCGGACCTGGCGCTCCCCATGCCCCGGAATCCGGTGGCACGCACGAAAGGCACCCCATCCCATGACCCACCCCGCCTCCCGCACGGCCACGACCGGCTCCGCCCTGCTGCTCGCGGCCGGGCTGACCGCTCTCGGGCTGTCCCCGGCCGCCGCCCACGTCTCGGCGAGCTCGACCACCACTGCCGCCGAGGGGTGGGCCCGGATCACGTTCACCGTGCCCAACGAGTCGGACACCGCCTCGACCGAGAAGCTCGAGGTGCGGCTGCCCACGGACACCCCGTTCTCCTCGGTGCGGGTCCAGCCCGTCGAGGGCTGGACCGCCGAGCTGACCGAGGAGGAGCTGCCCGAGCCCGTGCAGGTGGGGGAGGGCGCCATCACCGAGGCCGTCACCACCATCACCTGGACCGCGGACGAGGAGCACGCGATCGCGCCGGACCAGTTCCAGACCTTCACGATCTCGGCCGGTCCGCTGCCGGCCGCGGGCACCACCCTGGTGCTGCCCGCGACCCAGTCCTACACCGACGGGCGCACCGTGGCCTGGGACGAGACCCACGCCGAGGGCGAGGACGAGCCCCAGCACCCGGCGCCGTCCCTGACCACGACCGCCGCCGAGGGCGAGGGTCACGCCCACGGCGCGGGCTCCGGGGACCCCTCCGCCGAGGCGGCCGCCGCCGAGGCGTCCGGCACGGAGGCTCCGGCCACCGAGGCGTCCTCGACCGAGGGGACGTCCACGGGGTCCGCCCTCACCTGGGTCGCCCTGGTCGCCGGTCTGCTCGGACTGGCCGCCGGCGTCGTCGCCCTGCTCCGGACGCGGCGCAGGGGCTGAGCAGCCGATCCGGGCGTAGGGTTTCGAGCATGTCTAACATCGGACGTCTGCTGGATCTCGAATCCATCCGTCTCGACGAATCGGCGGGGGACTGGCGTGCCGCCATCACGTGCGCCGGCAGGCTCCTCGAGCGCCAGGGCGCCATCAGCGGCGACTACACCCGGGCCATGATCAGCAGTGTCGAGGAGAACGGCCCGTACATCGTCGTCGCGCCCGGCTTCGCCTTCGCCCACGCCCGGCCCTCGGAGGCCGTGCACCGCACCGCGATGTCCTGGGTCCGGCTGGCTCACCCGGTCGAGTTCGGGCACGCGGCGAACGACCCCGTCACCCTCGTCGTGGCCCTGTCCGCCGACGACCCCAAGGCCCACATGCGGGCCATGCGGGATTTGGCCACGCTGCTGGGGTCGCCGGAGACCCGGGCGGCCCTGGACCGGGCGGCCACGCCCGAGGAGGTGCTCTCCCTGCTCACGCAGGACGCCCCGGCCCGCGGCCCGGAGGCGACCACGACGAGGGAGGCGGCGCCCGCGACGGCGGCGCCCGCGGTGACGGAGGCGGCGACGGAGCCCGCGACCGGGGCGGCCACCGAGAGCCGCAACAAGATCCTGACCGTCTGCGGCAACGGGCTCGGCACGAGCCTGTTCCTGAAGAACACCCTGGAGCAGGTGCTCGACCACTGGGGCTGGAGCTCCTACCTCACGGTCGAGGCCACCGACACCATCTCCGCCCGGGGCAAGGCCAAGGAGGCCGACTTCATCCTCACCTCGGGGGAGATCGCCCGCGCCCTTGGGGACGTCGGTGTCCCCGTGAAGGTGATCGAGAACTTCACCAGCACCACCGAGCTCGACGCCGCCATGCGCGAGCTGTACGACGTCTGAAAGCAGGAACACCGTGAACTGGCTCGTCAGCATCCCCGAGTTCCTGGTCAGCGAGATCCTGGCCGTCCCCGCATTCCTCATCGGCATCATCACCGCTGTCGGCCTGGCCGCCCTGCACAAGAGCATCGGCCAGATCGTCGGCGGCGCCATCAAGGCCACGCTCGGCTTCCTGCTGATCGGCGCCGGCGCCACACTCGTCGTCGCCTCCCTGGAGCCGCTGGGCGCGATGATCCTGGGCGCCACCGGCGCCCAGGGCGTGATCCCCACCAACGAGGCCATCGCCGGGATCGCCCAGGCCGAGTACGGGGCCCAGGTCGCGTGGCTGATGATCCTCGGCTTCGCCGTCAGCCTCGTGCTCGCCCGCTTCACCCCGCTGCGGTACGTCTTCCTCACCGGGCACCACGTCCTGTTCATGGCGACGATGCTGACCATCATCCTGGCCACCGCCGGCTACGACGGCTGGGTGACCGTGCTCCTGGGGGCCCTGCTCCTCGGCATCCTGATGGTGTCCCTGCCGGCGCTCGCCCACCCGTGGACCCGCCGGATCACCGGAGACGACAGCATCGCCATCGGGCACTTCGGCACCGCCGGGTACATCGCCGCCGGCGCGGTGGGGCAGCTGGTCGGCAAGAAGAGCCGGTCCACCGAGGACGCGACGCTGCCGGAGGGGCTGCGCTTCCTGCGTGACTCCATGGTCGCCACGGCGCTGTCCATGGCGCTGATGTACGTGGTCCTCGCCGTGCTGTTCCTGGTCCGGGCGGGGGCCGACGAGGCCTTTACCGCGTTCGAAGGCGGAGCCACCGGTGTGGGCAACTACATCATGATGTCGATCACCCAGGGGCTGCAGTTCGGGGTGGCCGTCGCCGTGATCCTCTTCGGCGTGCGCACCATCCTGGGGGAACTGGTCCCGGCGTTCCAGGGGATCGCGGCCAAGGTGGTCCCCGGCGCCATCCCGGCGCTCGACGCGCCCATCGTCTTCCCCTACGCGCAGAACGCCGTCCTGCTGGGCTTCATCTCCAGCTTCGTCGGGGGGCTGGTCGGTCTGTTCGTCCTGTCCGTCTGGCTGAATCCCGCCATCGGGGTCGCGCTGATCCTGCCGGGGCTGGTTCCACACTTCTTCACCGGTGGCGCGGCCGGTGTCTACGGCAACGCGACCGGCGGGCGTCGCGGGGCTCTCGCCGGCGGTTTCGTCAACGGTCTCCTCATCACGTTCCTGCCCGCTTTCCTGCTCTCTGTCCTGGGGACCTTCGGGTCCGAGAACACCACCTTCGGCGACGCCGACTTCGGGTGGTTCGGCATCGCCGTCGGCTCCGCGGCCAAGATCGGCTCCGTCGGCGGCATCCTGGTGATCCTGCTGATCGGCCTCGGGGTGCTGGGCGTGGCCGTGCTGGTGCAGCGTCGAGTGGTGGACACCCGGTGGGACCCGGCGGCGGGCCGGGCGTGGCCCGGAGCGGCGGGGGAGCGCGAGACCACGGCGGTGGCCGCGTCGGGTCCCTCGCTCGCACATCCCAAGATCGCTCCGCCGAAGGGCGCGCCCGCCCCGCCGCCGCCTCCGGGCTGATCCGGCGCTTCCGGGGTCGCCGGGCGGCCCGTGTGTGCTGCCGATCGGGCCGCTCAGGAGTTGCGGCCGCGCGCGGCCACGGTCCAGCGTTCGAGGAGCTCCCCGCCGCGCACCACGGCCACGTCGTCGACGAGGTTCATGGTGATGCACACGTGGTTGGGGAGCACGCGCAGCCGCTCCCCGAGGGCGGGCAGCGGCTGGTCCTCCGGCCACACCACCGTGGCGTGGTGCTCGGACAGCGCCGTGACCCGTGCCTCGGGATGGTCCCGCAGCCGCCCGTGGCCGGTGGCCCAGGCCGGCCGGTCGCTGCCGAGGACCTTGCTGCCGGCGTCGAGCACGATCCGCCGCGGCACCCCGTTCCCGCCCTCGTGCCGGCTGACCACGGTCGAGGCCACGGTGAGGGCGATGTCCTCGAGGGCGCACCGCCCCAGCTCCAGCTGCTGGGCGTCGCCGAGGACGTAGACCCCCGGCCGCACCTCCGTGGCGACCGAGCCGTCGGTCAGCAGCGCGCTGGGCGTGGACCCGCCGCTGCGGCGCGACGCCGCGAAGTCCGCGGCCTCCAGCCGGCCCGCCGCGCGGTCCAGGGCCTGCTGCTCCTGGGCGGCGGCCTCGGCCGGCATGCCCGGGGCGTAGCTGTGGCCCGGGAAGGTGAAGACCCCCTCGACGCGCAGACCGGCCCGGGCCGCGGCGCGGGCGACGTCCGCGGCAGCCTCCGGGTGGACGCCGCTGCGGTGGTGTCCGCTGTCGATCTCCACGAGCACGGCGACGTCCCCGGCCGCGTCCCCGAGCTGCCCGCCCATGGCGGTGGCGGCCTCGGCCGAGTCCGTTCCGACCGTGATGCGGGCCGTGGCGCTGAGCCGGCGCAGGCGCTCGGCCTGGCGCGGACCGACCCACAGCGGATAGGCGAGGAAGAGGTCGTCGGCCCCGTGCGCGGCGAAGACCTCGGCCTCCCCGATCGTGGCCACGGTCAGCCCGGCGGCCCCGGCGGCGAGCTGCAGCGCCGCGATCTCCGGGATCTTGTGCGTCTTGGCGTGCGGGCGCAGCGCCAGGCCCTTCGCGCGCACGGCCGCGGCCATCCGCTCGACGTTGCGCTCGAGCACGTCCCGGTCGATCAGGACGTCCGGGGTGTCGATCCCCTCCGGGATGCTGTGCATGGTGCTCCTCGAGTCGGGACGCTGGTATGTCGGTGGTCAGGGGGTCGGCGCTTCGTCGGGTTCACCATCGTCACTCAGGGCCCGGACGGCCTCGTCGTCATCCAGGATGAGGCTCAGCAGCCGAGCCACCGCGGGGTTGTTGCTCGTCTCGTTCCAGGCGACGTGCAGATCGGCCCGGTTCAGCTCTGCCAGACCAGCCAGACCTGTCAGTTCCTCGAAGACCACGCCCGGGGGAGAGAATTCGACGGCGGAGGCGGGCACCATGCTCACGCCCAGGCCGGCCGCCACGAAAGCCAGCAGGGCGGGGACCTGGCTGGCGAGCTGGGTGACCACAGGGTGCACTCCTGCGCTCTCGTACAACCGCATGACCAGGTCGTGGAAGTACCGCGCCTCGGACGTCGAGTACATCATCAGGGGCAGGCCGTCGAGCTCACGCATCCGCACCCCCCGCCCGGTGGCCAGGAAGTGACCCTCCGGGAACGCCGCCACGAGCCGATCCTCCATGTGGGGCCGGGTCACCACGCCGGAGCGGTTGACGATCGGGCGCAGGAGACCGATGTCGATGGTGCCCCGCGACAGGGCATCCATCTGGTCCACGGAGACCGCCTCCCGGAGCACCAGGTGCACGCCCTCCATGTGCTGACGAGCGAGACGCAGGATGCCCGGCAGGCTGGACTGGCCGGCGATGGCGGTGTAGCCGATCACGATGGAGCCGGCATCGCCCGTCGCCACCCGCCGCACGTCGAGCTCGGTCTTGGCGCACAGGTCCAGGATCTGTCGGGCGCTCGGCAACAGAGTCTGGCCGGCCTCCGTGAGCTGGACCTTCCGGCTGCTCCGCTTGAAGAGCTGGGCGCGGAGTTCGCGCTCCAGCAACTGGATCTGCCGGCTCAGGGGTGGCTGCGTCATGTTCAACCGCGCCGCCGCCGCGCCGAAGTGGAGCTCCTCGGCCACAGCCACGAAGGACTCGAGTTGGATCAGTGAATACATCAATCCACTCCTTGAATGATTGAGTGCCCATTTTAGCTTGGACAGGCATGGGTGGGTCTCTCTAGCGTGGGGAGGACCGACGGCCCGTTCCCACGGCCGTTCCAGGAGAGGAACACCCGAGATGCCCTTCGTCCCAGCGCGCGACTCCACGGAGCCCTCCCTCCACGTCCGGCAGACTGTGATCACGGGGGTCACGGTGACTCCCGTGGCGTTCGCCGATCCGCCCCTGCTGAACACCGTGGGTGTGCACGAACCGTTCGCGCTGCGCGCGGTCCTGCAGGTCTCCACCGACGCCGGCGTCACCGGGCTGGGCGAGACCTACGGGGACGCGGGACACCTGCAGCGCCTGCGCCTCGCGGCCGAGGCCGTCGTGGGCGCGGACCCCTTCAACACCAACGACCTGCGGGCCCGGGTGACCCGTGCTCTCGCCGTGGACACCGTCGCGGGCGGCCACGGCATGAGCGGGATGGTGACCGGCTCCTCCACCGCCGACCGCGTGCTCTCGCCCTTCGACGTCGCGGCGCTGGACATCCAGGGTCGGATCCTGGGGGTGCCCGTCAGCGAGCTCCTCGGCGGGCGGGTCCGCGACGCCGTGCCCTTCAGCGGCTACCTCTTCTACAAGTGGGCCGGACACCCGGGAGGGACGGAGGACTCGTGGGGTGAGGCCCTCGATCCGGACGGCATCGTGGCGCAGGCCCGCCGGATGGTGGACGACTACGGCTTCACGGCGCTCAAGCTCAAGGGCGGGGTCATGGCGCCCGACGCCGAGGTGGAGGCCGTCGAGGCCCTGCGCGCGGAGTTCCCCGGTCTGCCCCTGCGGATCGACCCCAACGCGGCGTGGACGGTGGAGACCTCGGTGCGCATCGGACGTCGCCTGGAGGGGGTCCTCGAGTATCTCGAGGACCCGACTCCCGGCATCGACGGCATGGCCGCCGTCCGGAGCCGGGTGGACCTGCCGCTGGCCACCAACATGTGCGTGGTGAGCTTCGCGGACCTGCAGCCCGCTCTCGGGGCAGGAGCCGTGGACGTCGTGCTCTCCGACCATCACTTCTGGGGCGGTCTGCGCCGCTCGCAGACCCTGGCCGGAATCGCCGAGACCTTCCGGCTCGGCCTGTCGATGCACTCCAACTCCCACCTGGGGATCAGTCTCGCGGCCATGGTCCACCTCGCGGCCGCCACCCCGAACCTGGACTACGCGTGCGACACGCACTGGCCATGGAAGGACCCCGACGAGGACGTGGTGCTGCCCGGTGCACTGTCCTTCGACGCCGGGGCGGTGACCGTCCCGGCCGGACCGGGACTCGGCGTGGAAATCGACCCGGACGGCCTCGAACGACTGCACCGCCAGTACCTCGACTGCGGTCTGCGCGAGCGCGACGACACCGGCTACATGCGCCGCATCCACCCCGGCTACGAGCTGGCGAGCCCCCGGTGGTGACCGCGGCGGTCCCCGACGCGCTGGACGTCGTGGTCACGGACCCGATCATCAGCCGCTTCGCGGAACGTCTCATCGCTGCTGCCCCGGAGCACCGGTGGCGGTTCCTGGCCGACGCCGATGCCGCCGAGCGGGACGCGGCCGTCCGCACCGCCGATGTCGTCGTGTGCTCCCGCCTGGAGACCTCCGAAGCGGCATCCGCGCAGACGGCCCGTCTGGTACACGTGACCGGCGCCGGGCTGGACCGTGTCGCCGTCGAAGCCCTGCCCGCAGGGGTGGCAGTGGCGAACACCTTCCACCACGCCCGCCCGATCGCCGAGCACGTGCTCATGTCCGTGCTGGCGCTCTCGCGGCGGCTGCTCCCGACCGACCGGGAGCTGCGGACGGGCGCGTGGCGCACCATCGCCACCGATCCGGACGTCCCGCTGCACCCCACATTGGACACGATGACACTGGGAGCAGTGGGACTCGGCGGCATCGGTCTGGAGACCGTCCGCCTGGCGGAGGCCGTCGGCATGTCCACGGCCGCAGTCCGGCACCGCCCGGACGCCCCCGTGCCCGACGGTGTGCACCCGCGCTGGATCGGGGGACCGGACGACCTGCCCCGGCTGCTGGCGGAGTCCGACGTCGTCGTCGTCACCGTCCCCCTTTCCGCGACCACCGAAGGCATGATCGGTGCAGAGCAGTTCGCCGCGATGCGGCGGACGGCTCTGCTCGTCAACGTCGCCCGCGGTCCGGTGGTGGACCAGGACGCCCTGTACCACGCGCTGGTCCGGGGGGACATCGCCGGCGCCGCGATCGACGTCTGGTGGGGTGCCCCTGTCCCGGGCCGCACACCGCCGGCGGACCTGCCGTTCGCGGAGCTGGACAACGTGCTGCTCACCCCCCACCACTCCGGGCACGCCCGCAGCACGTTCGAGGGACGCGCCGACGACATTGCGGACAACGTCGTCCGGCTCGCCCGCGGCGAGGAGCTGCGCAACGTGGTGCGCCACGGGACGCCGCCGGCCCGCTCACTCCATCAGTAGCCGGATCACCAGCAACAGGGCGCCGCCGGCGGAGGCTGTCAGCGCGAGAAGCCGCAGCCGGGCGGCGTCCAGCAGCCGGTTCATCCACCGGGAGAGCGCGAAGCCCGCGACCACCGCGGGACTGAGAACCACCACGGCCGTCATGACGGCCGTGGTGACGGCCCCCGCCACCACCAGCAGGGCGATGGACACCAGCGACCCCACGAGGAAGAACGCGCTCATGGTGCCCCGGAGGCGAGCAGGTGGCTGTCCCTGCCAGACGATCGCCATGGGCGCCCCGCCGATCGAGGTCGCCGTGCCCATCACGCCGGACAGCGCTCCCGCTACCACCAGGTTCCGCCTGCGCGGTCCGGGTCGCCAACCCAGGAACGCGGATCCCACGCCCAGCAGGACGCTGCCGGCCACGAGCCACGCGAGGGCGGTGGCCGGCATGGCGACCACCAGCCAGGCTCCGAGAACGCTGCCCGGTACCCGGCCGGACAGCGCCCATCCGGCGCCGCGCACGTCCAGGTCCGCGCGCTCGCGGACCACCACCAGGAGCGTGACCAGCGTGGCGAGCATGATCACGAGGGCGGGCAGCAGCGAGGGGTCGACCAGGGCGATCACCGGGGCGGCGACCAGCCCCAGGCCGAATCCGATCGACCCCTGCAGCGCGGCGGCGACGAAGAACGTCGCCGCCAGGACGGCGAGGACGCCGAGGCTCATTCCCCGGAGGACAGTGCGGTCGCCCCGGCCGCGGACGGCTCGGACAGCGGGAAGTAGCACTCGGCCGTGTGCACCACGGTCTCGGGCACCTCGGTCCCACGCACCCAGGGCGTCGGCAGCGCCGTGCGGCCCAGTGAGGACGCCTCCTGCCGGGGAGGTGCCTGCGAGGCGCAGACCTCCTGCGCCTGCCAGCACCGCGTGCGGAAGCGGCACCCGGAGGGAGGGTCCAGCGGCGAGGGCAGCTCGCCGCGCAGAACGATGCGCTCCGCGGGCCGCTGTGCCGGGTCCAGCTTGGGGGAGGCCGACATGAGGGCGGCGGTGTACGGGTGCAACGGGCGCTCGAACACGTCCTCCGTGCGGCCCGTCTCGACGATCCGGCCCAGGTACATCACCGCGACCCGGTCGGTGACGTGGCGGACCACGGAGAGGTCGTGGGAGATGAACAGGTAGCTGACCCCGAGCTTCTGCTGCAGGTCGTTGAGCAGGTTCAGCACCTGTGCCTGGACCGAGAGGTCCAGCGCCGAGACCGGTTCGTCCAGGATGATCAGCTCCGGGTTCAGCGCGAGCGCCCGGGCGATGCCGATGCGCTGCCGTTGGCCGCCAGAGAACTCCTGCGGGGACTTCTTGGCGTCGGAGGGCCGCAGGCCCACCAGCTGGAGCAGCTCGTGCAGCCGCGCGGCGCGTTCCCGGGCGGTGCGGTAGAGGTCCCGGTGGGTGTTCCACGGCTCGGAGATGATCTCCCCGGCCGTCATGCGGGCGTTGAGCGAGGCGAACGGGTCCTGGAACACCATCTGCACGCGTCGGCGCCAGGCCAGGAGGTCCTTGCCCCGAAGCGCGAACGGGTCCTGCCCCTCGAAGGCCACGGTCCCGGAATCGGGGCGCTCCAGCAGCATGAGGGTCCGGGCGAGCGTCGACTTGCCGCACCCGGACTCACCCACGAGTCCCACGGTCTCGCCGCGGCCCACGGTGAGATCGATCCCGTCCAGGGCCCGCAGGCGGCTGTGCCCGGAGGCGCTGCGGGCCACGTGGAAGGTCTTGGTGACGTCCCGGACCTCCAGGGCGGTGCCGTGCTCGGTGTGCGGCCGGTCGAGCAGTGCGGTCATGACGTGATCTCCTCGG
This sequence comes from Kocuria kalidii, assembly GCF_044462225.1. Taxonomy (NCBI): domain Bacteria; kingdom Bacillati; phylum Actinomycetota; class Actinomycetes; order Micrococcales; family Micrococcaceae; genus Kocuria; species Kocuria kalidii. The sequence continues at coordinate 122,017 of NZ_JBISWJ010000076.1, forward strand.
AAGTGGGGCCGGTGGCGAGCAGTTCGGAGAAGTGGCAGGCGGCCCGGCGGCCCGGCGCAACCTCCCGCAGCGCGGGGCGCTCGGCCCGGCACCGCTCCGCGGCCAGCGGGCAGCGGTCCTGGTAGACGCACCCCGGCGGGATGTTCTTCAGCTCCGGAGGGCTGCCCGGGATGGAGGAGAGTGCGGCGCCGCGCTCGCCGTCCACCGGCACCGACTCGAGCAGGCCCTTGGTGTAGGGGTGCCGCGGGTGGGCAAAGACCTTCTCCACGGGACCGCTCTCGGCCACGGTGCCTGCGTACATCACGGTGACGTCGTCTGCCTCCTCGGCGACGACGGCGAGGTCGTGCGTGATGAGCACGACGGCCATGTCCTCCTCCTCCCGCAGCCTGCGCAGCAGCTCCATGATCTGTGCCTGGACCGTGACGTCGAGAGCGGTGGTGGGCTCGTCGGCGATGAGCACGCGGGGTCCGAGCGCCACGGCCGCGGCGATCAGGATGCGCTGGCGCATGCCGCCGGAGAACTGGTGCGGATAGGCGTCCACCCGGTGCTCGGCCTCGGGGATGCCGACGCGCCGCATCAGCTCGATGGCCTCCTTCCGCGCCTCGGCCTTGGACGATCCACGATGGATGCGGAAGGCCTCCCCGATCTGCACGCCCACCGGGTACACCGGGTTGAGCGCGGTGAGCGCGTCCTGGAAGACGATGCCCAGCTCGGCCCCCGCGACCTTGCGGCGCTGCTTGGGGGACATGGTGGTCAGTTCCTTGCCGTCCAGCTCAATGCTGCCGCCGGCCACGTGGGCCACGGGATCGAGGAGGCCGACGACGGCCTTGGCCGTCATGGACTTCCCGCAGCCGGACTCCCCGAGCAGGGCCCGGGTCCGGCCGGCGCGGACGTCGAAGCCGGCGTCGCTGACGGCGCGCACGGTTCCGGCAGGGGTGCGGATGTCGACGTCGAGCCCGTCGACCCGGAGCACCACGGGGCGCTCCACGGCGGTGCGGTCGTCGGTCGCGGCGGGAGCGCTGGTGCTCACTTGGACTCCTTGGACTCGGTCCGAACGATGAACTTCTTGCGCTTGGCCACGGTCAGCCGCCAGCGCTGGGAGGGATCGGTGGCGATCCGCAGCCAGGCGGCGAGCATGTTCGCCGAGATCGCGGTGACCACGATGGCCACGCCGGGGAAGATGGACAGCCACCAGGCCGTCTGCAGGTACTGCCGGCCCTGCGAGACCAGCAGGCCCCAGCTGACGTCCGGCGGCTGGATGCCGATGCCGAGGAAGCTCAGCGAGGACTCGGCCAGCATGACGTAGCAGAACTCGAGCGTGGCCAGCGTCAGGACGGACGGGATGACCACGGGGATCACGTGCCGCCGGATGATCGTGTTGGGCCGGGCGCCGAAGGTCCGGGCCGCGTCCACGAACGTGCGGCTCTGCAGCTCCGCGGACTCGGCGCGGGTGGTTCGCAGATAGATGGGGATACGGGTGATGGCCAGGATGAGCACGATGTTCGCGATGGACGGGCTGAAGACGTAGAGCACGACCACGGCCAGCAGCAGGGAGGGGAAGCTCATGATGACGTCGGCCACACGCATCGAGACGGTCTCCCGCCAGCCGCGGTGGTAGCCGGCCCACACGCCCCACAGGGAGCCGATGAGCATGGCGATCAGCACGGCCGGAACGGACACGAGCAGGGTGGTGCGGGTGGCGACGACCAGTCGTGCCAGGAGGGAGCGCCCCAGCGGGTCGGAGCCGAGGATGTACTCCCAGCCGTTGGCGGGGTCGAACGGAGGTTTGTTGGCGAACATGAGGTCCTGGCGGCTGTCCAGGTCGCCCATGAGCACAGGGCCGAAGATCGCCGTCAGGAGGACGAGAAGGAGGACGACCGCGCCGGTGCAGGCGAACTTGTCCCGCAGCAGCATGCGGAACATGCTCGGGTGGCCCGAGCTCTTGTCCCGGGGTGCGGCGGGGACTGACTCCAGCGGGTCCAGCGGTTCCTCCGCGGCCCGTCCGTCCTGGGTGAGCTGACTCATCGGACCCTCCTATGCCTTGACGGTGGTCACGGTGCCCGGGACCACGGCGGCGGGAGCCGCCGGACCCTTGGGCGTTGCGGTCTTCCGGGGCGCCCTGGGGCCCGCGGCCGCGGGCCGGACGCGGGGATCCAGCAGCGCGTAGGCCAGATCGATCGCGATGTTGAGGACGAAGATCGCGATGGCCGTCAGCAGGACGCAGGCCTGCAGGACGGCGAAGTCCCGCTGCAGGATCGAGTCGATCATCAGCTTGCCGATGCCCGGCCAGCCGAAGATCGTCTCGACGACCACCGCGCCGTTGACCAGGCCCACGGTGAGATCGCCGGCCACGGTCAGCGCCGGCGCCGCGGCGTTGCGCAGGGCGTGGCGAGTGACGACACGGGACTGAGAAGCACCCTTGCTCCGGGCCAGCTTGATGTAGGGCTCCGAGAGCGCGGACACCATGGCCCCGCGGACCACCTGGACCAGGGCCCCGAAAGGTCGCATCATCAGCGTGGCGATGGGCAGCACCCACGCTGCGCTTCCCATCACGCCCGAGGTGGGCACCCAGCCGAGGGTGATGGCGAAGATCCAGATGCCCACGATGGCCAGCCAGAAGTCCGGGATGGACGCCGCCGCCATGGAGGTGAAGCTGGCGATCCGGTCCGCGACGCCGTTGGGCTTCAGCGCGGCCCAGCTGCCCACGAGCACGGCCAGCGCGATGGCCAGGATCATCGTGATCGCCGCGAGCTGGAGGGTGGCGGGGAAGGCCCGCAGCGCCATGGTGGCCGCGGCCTCCCCCGTCCTGAGCGACGTCCCGAAGTCGAGCTGGAGCACTCCTCCGAAGTAGTCGGCCATCTGCACCAGCAACGGCTGGTCCAGGCCGTTGCGGGCCGCGAAGTCGTCACGCATCTGCTGCGTGGCGTTCAGCGGCAGGTACAGGCTCGCCGGGTTGCCGGTGAGCCGGGCCAGCGCAAAGACACCGACGACAACGACCGCCAGCGGGATGGCGCTGGAGACGATCCTCTTGCGTAGATAGGTCAGCATGACTTCCCCTGTGCTCTCGTGCTTCTGTCCTCGGGCCGCAGTCCTCGGGCGTCTACTGCGCGGGCCGGATCTCGGCCAGGCGCAGCTCGTCGCCGGACGAGGAGTTGGGCTCGTACTCGATGCCCGCGGACTTGCCGAGCATGCCGGTCTGGTGCGAGATGTGGGCGAACTGCGTCACGTTCTCGTTCTGGTACTCGAAGACCTCCTCGTAGGCCGCCTGCCGCTCCTCGCCCGTGGCGTTGCCCGCCTCCTCGATCATGGCGTCGAGCTCGGGGGTGCCGAAGGAGCTCTGGGCGCCGTCGGAGAGCATGTACTGCTCCACGGTGAAGGCGGCGTCACCGGCCTGGTTGCCGTGCTGGATCAGCAGTGCGATGTTGCCGTCGTCCTCGGCGAAGGGCCGGACCTGGTAGGTGAGGTGCTGGCTGGTCTCGAGCATCTTGAGGTTCACGTTGAGCCCGGCCTGGCTCATCTGCTCCCGGAGCACCTGGCCCAGCTCCTCGATCTTCGGGAACTGCGCGGTGCGGACCACCAGGCTGATCGGGGCGTCGGTGTCGACTCCGTCGGCCTTCGCCTCGGCGACCAGCTTCTTGGCCTCCTCGAGGTCGAACGGCCACGGCTCGAGGTCCTCGTTGTGGCCCACGACGCCCTCCGGCACCAGCTGCGCGGCAACTTCGTCCCGCCCGCCGTAGAGGCTGGCGACGATGCCCTCCTTGTCGAGGGCGTAGTTGACGGCCTTGCGGACCCGGATGTCGTCGAGCGGCGGCTCGTCCGCGTGCATGCGGATGGCGACGGTCTCGTTGTTGGGGTACTGGACACCGAGGTCCCCGATGTTGTCCTCGGGGCTCAGTCCGGTCGCGATGTCCGCCTCGCCCGACGTGATCATCGCGGCGCGCACGCTGCTCTCGGAGCGCCACTCGTACCGGGCGTTCGGGAAGGCCGGCTGCTCGCCCCAGTAGTCGTCGTAGGCGGAGACGGTGATGTTCTGGCCGGCCTGCCAAGAGTCCAGCTGGTAGGGGCCGGTGCCGATCGGCTCGCGCACCTTCTCGGTCATGGAGGTCTCGCTGGGCACCACCTCGAGGAATGACAGCCGCAGGGGAAGGATCGGGTCGGCCTGCGGCGCCGTGACCTCCAGCGTGGTGTCGTCCACGACCTCCACCTCGAGGTCGTCGTCGCCGAACACGTAGCCCTCGACGTTGCAGCCGAGGTCGGAGTTGACGGCCCGCTCGATCGTGGCTGCGGCGTCCTCGGCTGTGAACTCGCTCCCGTCGTGGAAGGTGACTCCCTCCCGGAGCGTGAAGGTCCACGTCGTGTCGTCCTCGGAGCTCCACTCGGTGGCCAGCTTCGGCTCCAGGTCGCCTGAAGTCGGGTTCCGTTCCACCAGCGGCTCGGTGATGGTGGAGCGGTCCACCACGCCGGTGCTCGTCAGGTTGGCCTCACACGGCTCCAGGGTCGGCGGTTCCTGCTGCAGGACCACGCGGAGGGTGTCCGAGGCGCCGCCGGATCCTTCGGCGTTCTCGGAGTTCGCGACGGAACAGCCGCTCAGCAGCACGCCCGTGCTGAGGGCGGCGGCCGAGAGGGACATCGCCTTGTGGGGGCGGGCGGTCTTCGGCGCGGTGACGGTGCGCGGCAGGCTGAACGTCATGGTTTCCTCCGAGAGTGGGGATCGAGCGGTCGCCAGTGTCCTGGATCTCCGTGCGGAGCCGGTGGACGGCCGTGGCGTATGCACAGCGTGGGCTCGGCCCCTGTGGTGGTCAAGGAGTGGAATCGGTGTGATGGAGGCATGGGCGTACGCCAAGGACTTATTCAGAGAACTTCCAGAGTGTGATTCGCGCGACATTCCGCGGCAGAAGAGCAATCCATGCCTCAAGAGCATTGATCCATCCAATCTGAGTGTTGGACGGCATCTGTCGCGTTCTTTACGTTGCAGGCATGACCAACTCCGCATCGGCTGAGGCCGCACCGTCCGATCAGTTCGCCGGCACCGGGATCCTGCAGGTGGGACCCGTGAACCCCACGGTCCAGGCCGCTCTGGTCTCCGAGTTCGGGGCCGTGCGCCTGCCCGACGATCCTGAGGGGCGTGAAGCGTTCCTGGGCGAGCACGCGAACGGCATCCGGATCGCCGTCTGTTCTGGCAAGGTGGGCGTCGACACCGGCCTGATGCGCCGTCTCGACAGTCTGGAGGCAATCATCAACTTCGGCGTCGGCTACGACGCGACCGATGTCGACCAGGCCGCGGAACGCGGGATCCCCATCAGCAACACCCCCGACGTGCTCACCGACTGCGTCGCCGACACAGCGATGGCTCTCTACCTGGACGTGCTGCGGCGGATCTCCGCGGCCGACCGATACGTCCGGCGCGGGGACTGGGAAACGAAGGGCAACTTCCCGCTGGCGGTGCGCGCCTCCGGGAGAAAGGTGGGCATCCTGGGTCTCGGCCGCATCGGCGGCGCCATCGCCCGCCGGCTCGAGGGCTTCGGATGCGAGATCCAGTACCACAATCGCCGCCCGGTCGAGGGAAGCGCCTACAGCTACCAGCAGTCCGCCGAGGAGCTGGCCGGGGCGGTCGACGTCCTGGTCGTGGCTGCGGCCGGGGGACCCGCCTCCGTGGGGCTGGTCGGCTCGTCCGTCCTGGAGGCGCTCGGTTCCGAGGGCTACCTCATCAACATCGCCCGTGGCTCGGTCGTGGACGAGGACGCCTTGGTGGCGGCCCTCGTCGCGGGAGGCCTCGGGGGCGCGGGGCTCGACGTCTTCGCCGACGAGCCCCGCGTGCCGGCTGCCCTCCAGGACCTGGACAACGTGGTCCTGCTGCCGCACCTCGCCAGTGGAACCGTCGAGACCAGGGCTGACATGGCCGAACTGACGCTGGCCAATCTGCGCAGCTACCTCGACGACGGAACCCTCGTCACGCCCATCTCCTGAGTCCCGCGCTCCGGCCCCTCCAGGGCCGGGAAAGGAAGTCGACCGTGACCATCGCCGTTGGTTTCTCGAACACCCCCGAAGGATCGGCCGCAGTCGGCGCCGCCATCTCGGAAGCTGTCCTCCGGGGCACAGACGTCTCCCTCTTCGACCCTGCCGAGAACGGCACCGCTCAGCATCCCGAGGTGCTGGCGGCCCTGCGCGCAGAGGCTGAGGCGTCCGGGATCGACCTGGAGCTCTGCTCGCTGGGCCGGGACGACGACCTGGGCGATGCGCTCATCGACGCGTCGTACCAGGCGGGCGCCCAGATGGTGGTGATCGGCCTCCGTCGCCGGTCCCCCGTCGGCAAGCTTCTCCTGGGATCCCTGTCCCAGCGGGTCCTGCTCGAGGCCGGGTGCCCCGTGCACGCCGTCAAGGTCAGAGTGGGCCCCCGCGGTTGACCGCGTGACCACCTCCGCCACCGACCGTCTGCAGCGCCAACACGAAGGAAGCCAACTCATGCCCCAGCACACTCCCCAGGAACTGGCGGACAAGCTCAAGGACGGCCTGCTGTCCTTCCCCGTCACCGCGTTCGACGCCGACCTGCTCTTCGACGAGACCGCCTACCGGCAGCACCTGGCCTGGCAGGCCTCCTTCCCGGTGGCCGGGCTCTTCGCCGCCGGCGGCACCGGGGAGGGCTTCTCCCTCACCCCGGAGGAGACCGCCTCCGTGGTGCGGGCCGCGGTCGAGGAGGTCGGGGACACCGTCCCCGTGCTCGCCCCGGCGGCCGGCAACACCGCCCAGGCCGTGCGCAACGCCCACGACGCGGCCGCCGCCGGCGCGGAAGGCCTGCTGCTGCTGCCCCCCTACCTCACCGAGTGCGACCAGGAGGGACTGCTCGCCCACGCCTCGGCGGTCTGCGCGGCCACCGACCTCGGGGTGATCGCCTACAACCGGGCCAACGCCGTCTACTCCGCCCAGACGATCGCCCGCCTCGCCGAGCGCCACGAGAACTTCATCGGGTTCAAGGACGGCATCGGCGACATCGAGCACCTCACGAAGGTCTACGCCGCCAACGGGGACCGCCTGTTCTACCTCGGCGGGCTGCCCACCGCGGAGACCTTCGCCCTGCCCCTGCTCCAGCTGGGCATGAGCACCTACTCCTCGGCCATGTACAACTTCGTCCCCGAGTTCGCCCTGGAGTTCTACCGCGACGTCCGGGCCCAGGACCGGGCGGCGGTCACCGACAAGCTCAACCGGTTCGTCCTGCCCTACATCGAGATCCGCGACCGGGCGAAGGGCTACGGCGTCTCCATCGTCAAGGCCGGGCTGCGGGCCGTGGGCCGCGACGCCGGCGGCGTGCGCCCCCCGCTCCAGGACCTCACCGACCACGACCTCGCCGACCTCAAGGCCCTCATCGACGCCCTCCCCACCGGCACCCCGGCG
>NZ_JBISWJ010000077.1:0-11270 GCF_044462225.1 Kocuria kalidii
CGTCCACGACGATCTCCTGGAGCTCGTTGAGGATGTGGCCGTAGAGGAACCCGTAGTAGGCCCGGTAGACGTGCAGGGCATCGGCCGGGGCGAATCCGGCGTCGATGAGCAGGGCCAGGATGTTCTCCAGGGGGCGCAGGGTGCCCAGCGGGCGCAGTCCCAGCGGGGTGGACAGCGGCCGGGTGACCAGCAGCGGCACCACGTGCGGGTGGGCCAGGGCCAGGGCGCGGACGTCGTGGGCGGTGGCGCGCAGCTGGTCCTGCCAGTCGTCGCCGTCGGTGGGGATGACGAGCTGGTCCAGCACCCGTTCCGTGATCCCGTCGAGGAGGTCCGCCCGGTTCTTCGCGTAGCGGTACAGGGCCATGGGGTCCCGGTCCAGTTCGGCGCCCAGCCGGCGCATGGAGAGGGCCTCCAGGCCCTCGGCGTCCACCAGTTTCAGGGCGGCGGTGAGCACGACCTCCCGGCTGAGCCGCGGCTTGCGCGCCCTGCTTTTGGGATGCGGTGGGGGATCCCCGGCGGGGGCGGAGTTCGCGGTGGGGGGAGGCATGGTGATCAGGATCCTTCGACGCGGGGCTCTGCTTCATGAGGTGTCTGTGCTTGGAGTCTACACGTTGCGTCTACGGCGTAGAAGTGAGTGGGACGCACCGCCCTTCATGCTCCCGCCGCGTGCCCGGCCGAGCCGGCCGCCCCGTGCCGGCCGGGCACCACGTGCGGAGGCCGTCCACGTCCGAGCGTTCCGGAGCGACGCAGGTCCACCCGGGAACCGGTGGGTCCGGCCGTGATCGTGCGCGACCGGGCGCGTCTGCTGTCATCAGGCGTAACCTTGAGCGAAGGGGCACGTCCCGAGCGAGGGGCGACCTGTCGTCGATGCCACGGCGGCGCGCACGGTGCGCAGTGGAATCGACCCGCCCCGCCGGACCCAGGAGGTCCCGATGACAACAACATCCCCCACCACGGAGCTGGCGACGGTCTTCGCCCGCCTGCAGAACATGCTCCTGTCCCAGGAGCGCGCTGCGGTCGCGGTGCACCAGCTGGCCCAGGTCGCCCGGGACCTCATCCCGTCGGCGGCCGGGGCCGGGGTCTCCCTGATCGACGACCAGGGCACCAGGACCAGCAACGGGGCCACCGACCGTCTCGTGGAGACCGCCGACGCCCGCCAGTACGAACTCGGGGGCGGCCCGTGCCTGAGCGCCTGGGCCGCCGGGGTCCCCCAGCGCATCAACGACACCGACGACGACGACCGCTGGCCGGAGTGGTCGGCGGTCGCCGCCGCCTCGGGGATCCGTTCGGTGCTCAGCGTCCCGCTGGAGTTCCGGGACCGGCGCCTGGGGGCGATGAAGGTCTACGCCACCGTCGCCCACGCCTTCACCGGCCACGAGGAGCAGCAGCTGGGTCTGCTGGCCGCGGCGGCGGCCACCCTGCTCGGCTCGGCCCAGTCCACGGACGCCCCGCAGCGGCTCAGTCTGGAGCTGCAGGCCGGACTGGAGGACCGGCAGGCGATCGACCGGGCCACCGGGATGCTGATGGAGCAGCGCGCCACCGACCCGGACGACGCCCATGCCGTGCTGCTCACGGCATCGCGCACCCAGGGCCGCCCCATGGCGGAGGTCGCCCACCAGATCCTGGAGCGCCACCCGGACCCGGGCAACTGAGGGCCTGCCGGTGAACCGCGACGGTGTCGGCGCCGAACAGGCCCGCCTGCTGCACGAGGTCGTCCGCCGCGCCGGCATCGAGGGGAAGGAGCTGTGGTTCCACTACTTCACCCTCGGTGGCCACGCCGGGGAGATCGAGGTCGAGGCCTACCTGCACGACTGCCTGAGCCTGCCCGGGCTGCAGCGCGACCTGCTGGCGCACGCCGCCAACGAGCTCATCAGCCGGCAGCCCCCGCTGCGGGCCCCCTACGCCGCGGACCTGCTGAAGCCACCGGGGCGCCCGGCGGAGGGGTAGCGGAGCTCACCGCCACGAGGCCCTGTCCGGCGGCGCGGACGTCCGGTGCACCGTGGCCAGGAGCCGTCGCGCACGCGCGGACGCTGCCCGGATCCCTCCGGGCAGGGAGATGCCGGCCGTCCGGTGACGGCCCCCGACCGGCACGGGGAGGCAGGGGCCGGACCGGCTTCCGCCGTCGTCCCCGGGAGATCGTCGACGGGGGTCTGTGATCGAGGGGGTGCGGGAGGGCATCCTGGTCCCAGCGCCGATGCCCGGGCCCGCTGTCCCAGGATCTTGCCGGGCAGTCCCAGACCGAGGAGAGCAGATGACGGGAGATCACGAGCCCGAACCGACCATGGACAGAACCCGCACTCATCGGGCCCAGGGCCGGGCCCGCGACCAGGAACGGGCGGCCCGGACGGAGGAGCTCCGACGGGAGGGCCGGTCCCAGGTGCGGGCCTGGAAGATCCGGGAGGCCGCCGAGGGGGATCACGGCCTGGAGGATGACGACCCCCGCGCGCCGCAGGCCGGGCCGCACCGGCCGCGAGAAGAACGGGCCGGGGAGGCGGACGTGCCGGCGGCGGGCACGGCGGGCTCGGACCGGGAGGCCGGCGGCCCCCCGGACATCGCGGACCTGGCCGGGCAGCTGAGCGAACTGGCCAGGAGCCTGCAGCACGAGGAGGACCTCGAGGCCACCCTGGCGGCGATGGTGCACGCGGCGCTGGAGCTGATTCCCGGCGCGGCGGCGGCGTCCATCTCGGTGGCCCGGGCCCGGCGCACCATGACCTCCCATGCCGCGTCCTCGGACCTGGCGGCGACCGTGGACCGGTTGCAGGAGGAGCACGGCGAGGGGCCCTGCCTGGACGCGGCCTACGCCGAGACGGTCGTGCGCGTCCCGGACTTCGGCCACGAGGACCGGTGGCCGTCCTTCGCCCCGGCCGCCCTGGAGGCCGGGGCGCGGTCGATGCTGTGCTTCCAGCTCTACACCGACGAGAAGGACCTGGGGGCGCTGAACGTCTACGGCGCTGCGGCCGAGGCATTCACCGACAGGTCGGAGGAGGCGGGGCTGCTGGTCGCCGCCCACGCAGCAGTGGCCTTCGCCGACGCCCAGCACATCAACCGCCTGCACCAGGCCCTGACCACCCGGGACCTCATCGGCCAGGCCAAGGGCATCCTGATGGAGCGGTTCAAGATCACCGCCCAGCAGGCCTTCGTGGTGCTGACCACCGTCAGCTCCCGGTCCAACCTCAAGCTGCGCGACGTGGCGGAGCAGCTGGCCTCCACCGGCACCTTCCCCGGTGAGCACTGACCCCAGGCGCACGGGCCGTGCGGTCCCACCTGCTCCCCAGGGGCCGCTCGGGTCCCGTCCGGGAACAGCGGTGCCCGTCCGGGGCCGTGTCACCGCTCGCCCAGCAGGGCCGTGAGTCCACCGGCAGCGCACAGGCTCGCGGCCACCGTGGCCAGGAGCACCGGGGGCAGGAGCTCTTGGGCCGCTCCGAAGCCGACGGATCCCAGCGCCTGCCCGGTGGCCAGTGCGATGAACAGGACCGAGGTGCCCGCTCCTGCGCTGTGCGGCCAAGCGTGGCGGGCCCACAGGATGAGCACCGTGGTCAGGCCCATGTAGCCGGCCCCGAAGACGGCCATGCCGGTGTAGGCCAACCAGGAGCCGCCGGTGGCCACGCCCAGCGCCACACCGGCGCCGGCCAGGGCCAGGGCGCCGGCGCAGGTGCACCCGCCGACCCGTCGGCCCGTGTGCTGCACCAGGGTCCCGGTCAGGGTGCCGAGGAGCCCGCCCAGGCCCAGGGCGATCCACAGCCATCCGGCCCGTTCCGCGGCCACGGCCCCCGACCCGGTGAGCAGCAGCGGCCCGAACGTCCAGATCAGTGACGATCCGGCGCCGGCGAGCAGTGCCGCAGCGCCCGGGGCGAGCAGGGGCCGCCACGCTCGGGGGGACGAGGAGGGGAGCGGGCCCGACGAAGGGGCCTGTGCCGTGGCCAGGTCGGTGCGTGTCCGCACGGGGTGCCACACCGCTGCGGCGGCCGTCGCGCACATCACGGCCATGAGCAGCCACGCCGGGCCGATCGAGGGAACGGCAGAGGCCAGCAGACCCGCTGCGATGACGCCCACGGCCGTGCCCGTGTTGGCCACGGACTGTGCCGTGGGCGTGGCCTCAGGGGCGACGACCGCGTCGATGATCGGCACGAGGGCCGGGGACGCGAAGCCCCCGCCCATGCCCCCGACGAAGACCGCGACGACGAACACCACCGGGTCCGAGGTCACCGCCACCCCCACGCACCCGGCCGTCGCGGTGGCTCCGGCCAGAACCAGCCCCGTCCGAGGGCTGCGGTCCACCAGGCGGGCGGCCACCACGGCGGCCAGCGAGTAGGACGTGAACTGGGCGCCGGCCGCCCAGCCCAGGACCCCGACCAGGTCCGGGCGCTGGACCGCCAGGTACGGAGCGAACAGCCCCACCCCGAAACGGGCCATCCCGTAGGTGGCCGCGATCAGCAGCATCCCGGCCACCGCCGTGCCCATGCCGGTGCTGTGCCGTGCCGGCGCGGAAGGTGCTGTCATCGCGTGCTCCTCTGGGCATAACGGTCGTTGTGCTGTAACGAACGTTATACTATCCCCATGGCCAATCCGCAGCACACCCGCGACCGCATCCTCGACGCCGCCGAGAGCCTGTTCTTCCACGAGGGCATCACCACCACGGGCGTGGACCGGGTGGCGGCCCGGGCCGGGGTGGCGATCGTGACGCTGTACAAGCACTTCGGCTCCAAGGACAACCTGCTGCGCGAGGTGCTCTCCCGCCGGCTCCTCGCCTGGACCCGGCACTGGGACGACGCCGTCGCCGCCGCCGGCTCCCCGCAGGAGCGTCTGCTGGCGGTCTTCGACGCCATCGAGACCTTCCGGGCCTCGTCCGGCCCCACCCAGTGGTGCTGCTTCCTGGCCACCGCCTCCGAACGCCCCGCCCCGGAGGCCGGGACCAGCGACCCGGTGTTCGAGCTGCTCCGCCAGGACACCGCGCTGGTCACCGAGCGGCTGGCGGAACTGGCCCGCGAAGCGCGGTGCCAGGACCCGGCCGCGGTGGCCTCGTCGCTGCTGCTGCTCTACAACGGGGTGCTCAGCAGTCTCTTGCGGGGCGCACCCTCGGACCCGATCGCCCATGCGCGCGGCACGGCGCGGTTGCTCATCGGGTCCGGTGCCGGTGCGACGGCACCCGTCCAGCCCTAGGTCACCGCTCTGCACAGCGGGGTCCGGTGGGCCGGGGGCGGTCGGCCGGGCCGCACCGGCGCGAGCGGCGGGCGGAAGTTCATGAAGTGACATATGTGCAGGTCACCGGCGTGTTGTGGCGCCCGCGTGTGCACTCGTCGGGCATGCCGTCAGTACGGTGTGAGGGTCATCACTCCTCAGGAAAGTCGAGAGACACCATGAAGAAAAGTGCTGCCGGCGCCGCGCTGGTCGCTGCCGTCGGATTCTCCGCCCTGACCGCAGCCCCGGCCTCGGCCCTGTCGTTCCCGCTGTTCGAGACCTGCGACGCCGCCGCCGGCGCCGGGGTCTACAACATTCCGGTCGGCGACCCGCGCTACACCGCCGACCTCGACAGCGACTCCGACGGGGTCGCCTGCGAGAACGCCGACTACGCCTATGTTCCGCTGCCCCCGGTCGGGGACGTCCCCACCGACCCGCAGGTGGAGCAGATGCCGGTCGGCGGGGCGGACACGGGGGTGGCCGTGGCCCCGGAGGAGCCCACCGCCGGGATCGCCGCCCTCGGCCTGGCCGGACTCGCCGCCGTCACCGGTGGCGTCGTGATCGCCCGCCGCCGGACCGCGCGCGCGTAGGCCGCCCTGGACCGAACGGCCCCGCACCTCGACCGGTGCGGGGCCGTTCCGCTGTCCGCGGCCGTCCGGAGCCCCGTGGGCCCGCCACGGCGCGACGGTCCCCGGGTCGGTGCCGGTCGCCCGGTGGCGGCTCGACGCGCAGCGGTCACCGGGACGGGTTCCCGGTCCTGCGCACCGGACCCACCGCCGGACGGCGAGCCACGGGAGCGGGCGGCCGCAGGGCTCAGCTGGCGCTCTCCTGGTGGGCCAGGCGCAGCCAGCGGTGCATGAGCCGGCGGAACGCCACGGCGGCGCCGTGGGCGTCCTGGGAGGCCAGCAGCTCCACGGCGTCCGAGAAGTCCTGCGGACTCTCGTCCGGCTGGAACGGGTCGGCGATCGAGCCGTAGTGCAGGACCACGAGGGAGTTCGCGGAGAACGCCCCGAGCCACCGGCCCAGGTGCGTGAGGTCCTCGCCGAGGTCCTCCAGGTCCTCCCCGCCGGCGTCCTCGACCACCTGCGCGGCGCGCACCACGCGGCGGGTCGCGAGGTCCACCGGCACCGCGCACCGGTGGACGCGGTTGCCGTGGTGGAAGCTCTCGGTGTGGTCCTGCTCGGTGAAGAGCGAGAACCACGCCATGGGCACCGTGAAGGCCGACTGGCGCGTGTGCACGGGCACGAAGTGCTCCTTGGAGACGCGCTCGCCCGCGGCCGCGACGGCGTCCTCGGGGATGAGCAGGTTGGGCAGGGGCTGGCCTCCCTCCTCCTCCGCGAGCGCCACGAGCCGCAGCGAGCGCCGCAGCCGCTGCGGGGGGTGGTAGACGGGGAAGTCGCCGACCCCGGCCGCGAGCATGTCCCGGCCCCGGGGCGCCGCCGAGAACGGCAGGGTCCACAGCGGCTCCACGGCCGGGGGCAGCGGGTCCTCGCCCGGCTCGGCCAGGCGGGCGAGCTGCTCGGTCAGCTCGTTGACCCCGGCCTCCTCGGGGGGCAGCGCCCGGGGCAGCAGGGGGGCGTACACGGCGTCGAGCTCCTCGGCGGGCACGTAGACCCGGAGGGCGAACTGGTGGGGGATGCCGGTGGCCGAGCGGAACGTCCGGCCGACCTGCAGCAGCTGGGCCACGGCCGCTCAGTCGATCTCGACGACGACGGGGGCGTGGTCCGAGGCGCCCTTGCCCTTGCGCTCCTCGCGGTCGATCGACGCGTCGGTGACACGGCCGGCCAGGGCGGGGGAGTAGAGCTGGAAGTCGATGCGCATGCCCTCCTTCTTCGGGAAGCGCAGCCCCTTGTAGTCCCAGTAGGTGTAGACGCCCGGGCCGGGGTGCCGGGGGCGGACCACGTCCTGGTAGCCGGCCTCCTCGAGGAAGGCGTGGAAGGCGGCGCGCTCGGGCGCGCTGACGTGGGTCAGGCCGTTGTCGAGGAAGAACTGCAGGTCCCACACGTCCTCGTCCTGCGGGGCGACGTTCCAGTCGCCCACCAAAGCCACCTGCGCCTGCGCGTCCTCCTCGACCCACTGCCTGGCGTGGTCCTTGAGGACGCGCAGCCACTCGAGCTTGTAGGGCATGTGCGGGTCCTCCAGGCCGCGGCCGTTGGGGACGTAGAGGGACCAGACGCGGACCCCGTTGCACGTGGCGCCGATCGCGCGGGCCTCCTGCACGGGCTCCTCGCCGGGCTTGCCGAAGGCGGGCTGGCCCGGGAAGGTGCGCTCGACGTCCTCGAGGCCCACGCGGGAGGCGATCGCCACGCCGTTCCACTGGCTGAGCCCGAAGTGGGCGACGTCGTAGCCCATGAACTCGAAGAGCTCCCAGGGGAAGTTCTCGTCCTTCGCCTTGGTCTCCTGGATGGCCAGGACGTCCACGTCGGAGCGCTGCAGCCACGCCTCCACGCGGTCGGCGCGGGCGCGGACGGAGTTCACGTTCCAGGTGGCGATCCTCATGGACCCCACGTTACCGGCTGGACCGGACGGGAATTCCCGGCCCCTCTTGCGCGGCGAGACTCGAGGTGCAATGGTTAGTTACACAACTAATGAACCAGTGAAGGGGAGGGCCGTGATCTCCGACGACCGCCCGATCTTCCAGCAGATCGCCGAGCGGATCTGCGCCGACGTGCTCGCGGGCGCCTATCCGGAGGAGACCCAGGTCCCCTCCACCAACGAGTTCGCCGCCTTCTACCGCATCAACCCCGCCACCGCGGGCAAGGGCGTGAACCGCCTCGTGGACCAGGGGATCCTCTACAAGCGCCGCGGTATCGGCATGTTCGTCGCCGCCGGCGCCCGGGACCGGCTCCTCGAGCAGCGGCGGCAGGAGTTCGACGACCGCTACGTCGCACCGCTCGTCGCCGAGGCCCACTCCCTGCAGCTGCCGCCGGAGGACGTCCTCGGCCTCGTCCGCTCCGCGCTCGGCCGGTCCCCGGCCGCCGCACCGACCCGTCAGGAGTCCACCCCATGAACGGCACACCGTCCTCCGTCGTCACCCTGCGCGGCGTCTCCCGCACCTACCGGGACACGCGGGCCCTCGACGGCGTCGACCTCGACCTCGCCCCGGACCGGATCTACGGCCTGGTGGGGCGCAACGGCTCCGGCAAGACCACCCTGCTGTCCGTGATCGGCCAGCAGGTCCGCCCCGATCGCGGCGGGCGGGTCGAGCTCTTCGGCGGCCCCGGCTGGGAGAACGCCGGGGCGCTCTCCCGCACGGTCCTGCTCCGGGACCGGCAGCGCTATCCCGAGGAGTTCCGGGTCCGCCACGTCCTCGACGCCGCGCCGGCGTTCCACGCCGGCTGGGACGCGGAGCTCGCCCGCGGTCTCGCCGAGGACCTCCGGCTCCCGTCGCGGACCAGGATCAAGAAGCTCTCCACCGGCCAGCACACCGCCCTCGGCATCGTCCTGGGCCTCGCGTCCCGCGCGGAGCTGACCATGCTGGACGAGCCCTACGGCGGCCTCGACCCGGTGGCCCGGGAGCTGTTCTACGACCGGCTCCTCGAGGACTTCGCGAAGCACCCGCGGACCGTGGTGATCTCCACCCACCTGGTCGACGAGGTCGCCAACCTCCTCGACCACGTCCTGCTCCTCGACCGCGGCAGGCTCGTGCTCGACGCCGACCTCGAGACCGCCCGCGCCAGCGCCCACACGGTCGCGGGCCCCGCCGCGGACGTCGCCGCCTACCTGGCCGAGCGGCAGCTCGAGCACCAGGTGTCCCGCGAGCAGCGGATCGGCGCCCTGCGCACCGTGACCGTGGCGGCTCCCCACGACGACGACGCCCGGGCCGCCGCCGCGCGCCACGGGATCGAGATCGACGCCGTCTCCCTGCAGTCGGCCGTCGCCGCCCACGGGCTCGTCCCCGTGGCCGCCGACCAGCTCCAGAACGCCTGAGAGGACCTCCGCCATGTCACGTCTCGCTCCCGTCCTCAAGCTCAACACCGTCAACCGGTTCGCCGGGGCCGGCATGGTCGTCACCGTGGTCGCCGTGTCCGGGATGCTCAGCCTGCTCGCCGGGCTCGTGCTGCACGTCGTCCTGGACGCCCCCGCGGGTGCCGTGGCCGAGGGCCTGCGCCACAACCAGGTCCTGCTCTGGTGGCCGGGGATCGCGCTGCTCGTCCACGCCGCGCAGGTCGTCGGGACGAGCACGCCGCTCGCCCTGGCGCTGGGCGCCACCCGCCGGTCGATGTGGTGGGGCTCCGTGCTGGTCTTCGTGCTCCTCGCCCTGCTGGCCGCGGCCGTCCTGACCGTGTTCCTGCTCCTCGAGCGCGCCACCGGCGGGTGGTTCCTGGGCCTGCCCGCCTTCGACACCGCGATCTTCGCGGGAGGGTCCCCGGCGCGGGCCGCCCTCGTGGCGTTCCTGCTCTACCTCGGGGCGCAGCTGGTCGGGGCGGTCTTCGCCACGGTCTACGTCCGGGGCGGCCCCGTGGCGCTGGCGCTGTCCATCATCGGGACCGTCGTGACGACACTGGCCGTCCTGGTGTGGGTCGCCGCGTCGGCGCCGGGCTCCGCCGCGGCCCTCGGCACGGGCGCCGCGGGGTTCCCGGAGGGGCTCGTCCTCCTGCTGGCCGCGGCGGCGCTGGTGCTGCTCGCGCTGCTGGGCTGGGGCCTGTACCGGCGGATCTCCGTCCGCTGAGCGCCCGGCGCGGTGCCGGCGCCGCGCCGGGCGACCAGCGGCTTCCCTGCACCTCTCGCCCACGGGTGATCGCACATGCTAATTTCCTGCTGGCCCGTACCCCCCTCCGCGGAGCCGCCCCCAGCAGGGAGAGACCCCATGAACCTCGCACGGACCGCGCTCGTCGTGTCCACCGCCGCCGCCCTCCTCGTCGGCGGGCTGCCGGCGGCGCTCGCCGCACCGACCCCTCCGGCCCCCGCCCCCGAGCTCGCCCGCACCGCCGGGGCACCGGACGTGCGCCTGGCCGGGGGCTCCGCCGCGGACGCCGCCCCGGCCCCGAGCGCCGCCGCGGCTTCGAGCTCCGCCGCCGTCGCGGCGGAGCCGGGGTCCGCGGAGGTTCCGGCCGCCGGCGGCCTGGCCGCCGCCGCCCACCCGACCACGGTCGAGCACGTCGCCGAGGCCTTCAAGATCGTCAACGACCACCGCCGCCAGGCCAGGCGAGCCCCGCTGGTCTACAACACCGCGCTGTCCCGCAACGCCCAGCAGTGGGCGGAGACCATGGCCGGGGCCCGGCAGGAACTGCGCAACCCGGACCCCTGGGCGGGCGTCCCCGCCGGTGCGGTCCGGATGGACCAGTACTACGGGAAGGGCGTGTTCACCGGCTCCTTCCAGGGCGTCGACGCGGTCGAGGCCCTCACCCACTACCTGCTGGACTTCTATCCCCGCAACGGGACCGACCAGTTCGCCCGGGACCTGACCCACCTCGGGGTCGGGGTCAGCCACGTTCCGACGTCGGGCCCGGGAGGTCCCGGCTGGGAGACCTACCTGACGCTCTACTACTACGCCTATCCGGCCGGGTCGGTGGTGCCCGGGACGTCCGCGAGCCCGGCCGCCGGGTTCGTCGCGCCCTACGCGCCGCCGGCGGTGTCGCCGTTCCGGGACGTGGCCACCTCCCGGACGTTCTACCGGGAGATCGCCTGGCTGGCGGAGCGCGGTGTGTCGCGCGGCTGGGCCGAGCGCGACGGGACCCGCACCTACCGGCCCGGCGCGGCGGTGAGCCGGGACGTGATGGCGGCCTTCCTGTACCGGATGGCCGGGTCCCCGGCCTACGTGCCGCCGGCGGTGTCGCCGTTCCGGGACGTGGCCACCTCCCGGACGTTCTACAAGGAGATCGCCTGGCTGGCCGAGCAGGGCGTCTCCCGGGGCTGGGTCGAGGCCGACGGGACCCGCACGTACCGGCCCGGGGCGGCGGTGAGCCGGGACGTGATGGCGGCCTTCCTGTACCGGATGGCGGGGTCCCCGGCCTACGTGCCGCCGGCGGTGTCGCCGTTCCGGGACGTGGCCACCTCCCGGACGTTCTACCGGGAGATCGCCTGGCTGGCCGAGCAGGGCGTCTCCACCGGCTGGGCGGAGCCGGACGGCACCCGCACGTACCGGTCCG
>NZ_JBISWJ010000078.1:0-100256 GCF_044462225.1 Kocuria kalidii
CGTCCACGACGATCTCCTGGAGCTCGTTGAGGATGTGGCCGTAGAGGAACCCGTAGTAGGCCCGGTAGACGTGCAGGGCATCGGCCGGGGCGAATCCGGCGTCGATGAGCAGGGCCAGGATGTTCTCCAGGGGGCGCAGGGTGCCCAGCGGGCGCAGTCCCAGCGGGGTGGACAGCGGCCGGGTGACCAGCAGCGGCACCACGTGCGGGTGGGCCAGGGCCAGGGCGCGGACGTCGTGGGCGGTGGCGCGCAGCTGGTCCTGCCAGTCGTCGCCGTCGGTGGGGATGACGAGCTGGTCCAGCACCCGTTCCGTGATCCCGTCGAGGAGGTCCGCCCGGTTCTTCGCGTAGCGGTACAGGGCCATGGGGTCCCGGTCCAGTTCGGCGCCCAGCCGGCGCATGGAGAGGGCCTCCAGGCCTTCGGCGTCCACCAGTTTCAGGGCGGCGGTGAGCACGACCTCCCGGCTGAGCCGCGGCTTGCGCGCCCTGACGTCGGAGGTCTGTGCGGGGTCCTCGACGGGGCCGGTGTCGGGGTCTGCGGCAGGGGAGCTCATGGGCATCAGGGTCCTTCAATCAGGGGGCTTTGCTTAATCTGTAGTCTACACGTACAGTCTACGGCGTAGGCAAGACGTCGAGCACACGGCGTCCACCGCCTTCCACTGACTGCGCCGACGGCGATCTGCTGTCCGGCGCCCTGCCGAATCCGGCGACCCCTTTTTCACTTCTTCAGGAGAATCCCTTGACGAACACTGCTTCCCACACCGCTGCCACGACTGCTGCCACTGCCGACACCGGAGTGCGCCGGGCCACCGAGACCAAGGCCGCGACCAAGACCACCGAGTTCATCGCCTACCTCGGAGTGCTGGTGGCCATCGTCGTGACGGCCATCCTGGTCGGTGACGGCGGAGCCGAGGACGGCGCCGATCTCTTCGACGCCCGTCAGGCGATGGAGTACATCACGTACCTGACCATCGGCTACCTGGTGTCCCGCGGGCTGGCCAAGTCCGGCAGCCGCGAGTACTACACCGCCTGATAGCCCCTTCCGGTCTGCGGGGATCCCCGCCCTGGACCAGGGCGCGGATTCCCGGGGCCGTGCGCAGCACGTTGAATCTCCCCGGACGAACTCGAACAGGAAGCATCATGACCACCACTGATCCATGGATCCATGACCTGGACCGGGTGCGCCCCGGGGACCGGATCGAAGTATGGGACCAGCACCACCTGCGCCATGCCGGCACCGTGAGCGAGGTGGCAGACCACCTCGGGGTGCTGTGGGTGCGCGAGGCCAGCAGTGGGCTCCCCAAGCTGGTTCCCACCGAGGGTCATCGCCTGCGCCACGCCCCGGTGGCCCAGGCCGTCTGAAGCGGCCGCAGACGCCCCGGTGACCCGTGCTTCCCCGTCGGCGGAGGCTTCCGGGTGGGGTGATGCACCAGGACGCATCGTGACACCCGCCTCGGCCCGGCCACCCCGTGCCGGGGCGGGCATCACCATCTCTGAAGGCCACCCGTGTCTCCGGATTCCCGACCCGCCGCGGCCACGGCAAGAAAAGCGGCGCCCACTCCGTGGTCAAACACCGGTCGCCAGGTCCTGTACGGCCCGGCGTATCCCTGAGCAACG
This sequence comes from Kocuria kalidii, assembly GCF_044462225.1. Classification (NCBI taxonomy): domain Bacteria; kingdom Bacillati; phylum Actinomycetota; class Actinomycetes; order Micrococcales; family Micrococcaceae; genus Kocuria; species Kocuria kalidii. The sequence goes on from NZ_JBISWJ010000078.1 coordinate 1,617, forward strand.
GGGCAATCATCGTGCGAGAAACCATCGGCCATCGGGGCCGTCATGACGGCGCACGGTGCCCCGTGGACCCGACCCGCCCCGTCGGACCGAGAGAGGTCCTCATGCCACCCGAATCCTCCGCGACGGAGTCGACCACGGTCATCGCCCGCATCCAGAACATGCTGCTGTCCCAGGAGCACGCTGCGGTCGCGGTGCACCAGCTGGCCCAGGTCGTCCGGGACCTCATCCCCGCCGCCGCCGGGGCCGGGGTCCCCCTGCTCGACGCCCAGGGCACCAGGACCAGCACCGGGGCCACCGACCGACTCGTGGAAGCCGCCGACGCGCTCCAGTACGACCTCGGGAACGGCCCGTGCCTGAGCGCCTGGGCCACCGCGACGCCTCAGCGCATCAACGACACCACCGACGACGACCGCTGGCCCGAGTGGTCGACGGCCGCGGCAGCCTCGGGGATCCGCTCGATGCTCAGCGTCCCGCTGGTGTTCCAGGACCGGTGCCTGGGCGCCATGAAGGTCTACGCCACCGTTGATGATGCCTTCACCGACCACGAGGAGCAGCAGCTGGGCCTGCTGGCCGCAGTGGCGGCCACCTTGCGGGGTGCAGCTCAGACCCGCGACGCCCCGCAACGGCTCAGCGCTGTGCTGCAGGCCGGGTTGGAGGACCGGCAGGCGATCGACCGGGCCACCGGGATGCTGATGGAACAGCGGGCCACCGACCCCGACGACGCCCATGCCGTGTTGATCACCGCCTCACTCGCCCACGGGCGCCCCATGGCTCAGGTCGCCCGCCAGATCCTTCAGCGGCATCCGGACCCGGAGAACTGAGGTCCGGTGATGGATCACGACGAGGTCGGGGCGGAACAAGCCCGCCTGCTGCTCCACCGCGAGAACTCCGACGGCGCAGAGTGAACACCTCTTCCATGGGCGCTGCACCCCGCTTCCCGGAAACGGTTCCAGGTAGGCCGTAGACAGCAGAGCCGAGAGCGGATCCGTCCCCTCCGCTTCACACATGGCCGGTTACCGGACATGTCCCACGAGAACGACATTGCAATAAGGGTCCCCCACTGCTGGGGCTGATGCAGGGTCAGATCTCACCTTGTGCATCATCCTCAGCCGCCTCTCATGGGTCCGCGGTGGCGTGGGTGGAGGACGAGTTGGACGAGGGCGGCAACCGCTCCGTCGCGGCGACGGCGGGCCGGTGCCGCACGACGAAATTCAGCATGGCTCCATCGGTCAGTGCCACGGCGAGCTCGGCGGGTACGCCGTCGAACCCGCTCGCCCGCAGCAGGCGCTCGGTCTGATCTTCGACGGCACGGTGTTGACGGGACAGCTCAGCGCTGAGGTCGCTGCTCTCGCGCGTGGTGTCGATGAGCCAGCCCATGGCCCCACGCAGCCCGGTCCCGCCTCCTCAACGGCCGTTCCTGTCGGAACCTGCATCCCCTCCGGCCCGCCCGGCGGTCGGACACCATCCGGGCTGGGGTGAATCCGGTCATGGAAGCGAGATGAACGAGGGCAACAGCGTGGCAACGATCGCCGTCACCGGAGCTACCGGACAACTGGGATCCAGGGTCGCCCGCATGCTCGCCGGGCGCGGAGTGCCGCAGCGGCTCGTCGTGCGCGATCCCTCTCGCGCACCCGAGCTGGACGGCGCGGAGGTCGTGGTCGCCTCCTTCGAGGAGGAATCCGCGATGCGCACCGCACTGGCCGGTGTGGACACGCTGTTCCTGATCTCCGCGCCCGAGAGCGTGGACCGGATGCCCGTGCACCGCAGTGCTGTGCGCGCGGCTGAAGCGGCCGGGGTGAGCCGGATCGTCCACACCTCCTTCATGGGTGCGTCCCCGCAGGCCACCTTCACCTTTGCCCGCGACCACTCGCTGACCGAGCAGCTCATCGTCGAGAGTGGGCTGGGGCTCACCGCCCTGCGCAACTCCCTGTACGCCGACGAGGTGCCGGAACTCGTCCAGGACGGCGTGATCCGCGGCCCGGCCGGGCGGGGCAAGGTTGCCTGGGTGGCCCGGCACGACATCGCCCGGCCGGCGGTGGAGACCCTGCTGGACCCGGTGCACGCTGACCGCATCTACGACGTCTCCGGTCCCGAGCCGATCGACCTGCACGAGACGGCGCGCATCCTCAGCACGGTCACCGGCCGCACGATCGGCTACCTCGCCGAGACCGACGAAGCGGCCCGCGCCTCCCGCGCAGGTGCCGAGGAGTGGGAGATCGCCGGGTGGAGCGGCTCCTACCAGGGAGTCGCCACCGGCGAGATCCCGGTGACCAGCCACACCATCGAACACGTCACGGGCCACCGTCCCTGGACGCTCGAGGAGCTCCTGCGGAACGAACCAGCGACCTGGCGGCACCTCGCTGCGTGAACCGGTGGGGCAGACGCGGAGGACCCAGGGCTGCCGCCCACGGCCGACGGACCGGCCGCCGGCCGCGGGGACGCCCGGAACCTGGTCACCTGGCTCGGTGCCGCGCGGCCGTGCGAGGATCGGTGCATGCGCGCAGTGGTGGTCGATGCCGTCCGTGGTCAGCCCGAGGTCCGGGACGTGGCCGAGCCCACGGCACCACCGGACGGGGTGGTTGTCCGGGTGATGGCCACGGGCATGTGCCGCAGCGACTGGCACGCGTGGGCCGGGCACGACGACATCGTCCTGCCCCACGTCCCGGGGCACGAGCTGGCGGGAGAGGTCGTCGCCGTCGGCGCGGGCGTGCGCCGGTGGAGGACCGGGGACCGGGTGACCGTCCCGTTCGTCTGCGGCTGCGGTCGGTGCGAGTGGTGCCGATCCGGGAATGCACAGGTCTGTCCCGCTCAGGAACAGCCGGGCTTCACCCACTGGGGATCCTTCGCTGAGTACGTCGCCCTGCACGCCGCCGACACGAACCTCGTGGCCGTCCCCGAGGGCGTCGACCTCGCCACCGCGGCCGGTCTGGGGTGCCGGTTCGCCACGGCGTACCGGGCCCTGGCCGACCGGGCGCGCGCCGTCGAGGGGGAGTGGGTGACCGTGGTCGGCGTCGGCGGTGTGGGTCTCAGCGCGGTGATGATCGCCCGCGCGCTGGGCGGACGGGTGATCGCGGTCGACCGCAACGAGGAAGCACTCACCACCGCCCGCCGGCTCGGCGCGGAACACACGCTGCGCGCGGACGGGTCCGACATTGCTGCGGCTGTCGCCGACCTCACCGGCGGTGGCAGCCACGTCGCCGTCGACGCCGTGGGCACCGAACAGACCTGCGCCGATGCCGTCCTCAGCCTCCGCCGACGAGGACGTCACGTCCAGATCGGTCTCCTGCCGCCGGTCGACGGCCACCCGCGGGTGCCGATGGCGCGGGTCATCGGCTGGGAGCTCGACCTGCTCGGCAGCCACGGCATGGCGGCGGCCGACTATCCGGCCATGCTGGCGCTCATCGAGCAGGGCGTCCTGCACCCCCAGAAGCTCGTCGAACGCACCATCGGACTCGAGGAGGCAGCCGCGCTGCTGCCGGTCTTCGACACGGCGACGGTCGCCGGCATGACGATGGTCGACCCCGCGCTGTAGACGGAGTCCTGCAGGGTCGCGGTGAGCAGGCGGTGGCGCAGCCGCTCTTCGCGCTCAGGTCCCCGGCCACCACGCAGGGCTCCAGCCCGGCGGCGCTCATGGCGGCCTCGTCGGCGTGCAGGGCTTCGCGCACCGGGGTGCTCGAGGCGTCGAGCTTCTGGACGATCTCCCCGTTGGAGTACGTGGAGCCCGGCGCGAGTCCTCCCCGGACGCCGTGCGCGCGGACGAACCGCGGGTCGACGGTGGGGTGACGCAGAGCGGTCTGTCCCGGCGCAGCAGACCTCAGCCCCGGGCCGGGGCGATGTTCTCGTACGCGGCGCGGGCGGTGATCAGGTCCTCCCAGCCCATGCCGACCGACTTGAAGAACGCGGGGCCCGACCGTGTGCGGGGTCCGGAGCGGACCAGCGAGGAGAGGTCGTGCAGGTCCTCGCTCGTGATGGCTCCGTGCTCGATGCCGATGATCACGTCGCCGGCCTCGCGGAGGGCGGTCTCGACGTCCTCGACGTAGACGGTGCTGCGGATCAGCAGGGCGTCGTCGACCTCGCGGGCGTCCGCTTCGTGCGATCCCATGGCGACCACCACCGCGTCCTCACGCACGAGGGCGCCGTCGAAGAGCGGTTCCCGGGCGCTGGTGCAGCACGTGATCAGCTCGGCCTCGGCCACGTCGGCGGCGGTGCCGCGGCGGGCGTCGTGGCCCTCGGCGCGCAGCCGTCCGAGCAGAGCCTCGGTCCTCGCCTCCGACCGTCCCACCACCGTGACCGTCGTCAGGTTCCGCACGGCCGCCACGGCTCGCACGTGATACAGCGCCTGGGGCCCGGTGCCGAAGACCAGCAGCGAGGAGGCTCCGGCCGGGGCGAGCCGTTCGACGGCCAGCGCGGAGACGGCCGGGGTGCGGACGGCGGTGAGGACCTCGCCGTCGATGAGCGCGAGCGGTCGCAGGGTGTCGGCGTCGAAGAGCAGGTAGTTGCCCTGGATCTTCGGCAGTCCCCGCGCCGGGTTTCCCGGTGCCACGGTCAGGACCTTGACCCCGGCGTAGGCGCCGTGCTCGCCCGGCATGAGCAGGAAGCTGCCCTGTTCCAGTGGGACGCTGGTCCGTGCGGGAGAGTTCTGGGGGTCCAGCCCGGACCGGAGGGCATCCTCCAGGGCCGCGATGGCAGTGCCCATGGGCAGGTGGTCGGACACCTGATCGGCGGTGATGACGGTGATGTCACTCGACGGCGTCATGGGCATGGCGTGCCTCTCCGGGGTGGTGGGGTCGGGGCGGGTCGGTCCGCGTCCCCTGGCGGACGGTGCGGCATCTCGTGCGAGCACCGCGGCGCCCAGCGGTGCCAGCCGCCTTCCGGCCCCCGGATCCGGCGGGCCGGAGGATCGTGCCCCCCGGTGCCGCATCCGGTCCGCGGAACCCGTGGCGGATCTCCCGCATCGACAGCCTAACGAACCGAGGTGCAGCGCCTCGCAGGGCGGACCAGTCCATGCCCGCCTGGAAACACTGCCGTGGCGGGGGCCCGAGGAACCGCACGGGGCTCCTCTTCGTGCTGAGGTCCCACACATCCCGGTGCGGAGGCGTGTTCCTCGTACTTCCACGCCGTTCCGATGCCCATCACTGTCAGCACCTGGTGGTTCGGTAGGGTCGGGGGATGTCGTCCCCGATCCTGGTCACCGGCGCCACCGGCAACGTCGGTGCCCCGCTGGTGGAGGCCCTGCGGGCCAAGGGGGCCGCGGTCCGCCCGGCGTCCCGCCACCCGGTGGATCCCGAGGGGGTCGGGTTCGACTTCGTCGAACCCGGCACGTGGGGCCCGGCCTTCGACGGCGTGCAGACCATGTTCCTGGTCCGCCCGCCCCGACTGGCCGACATCGCCGAGGACATGGCCCCGGCCCTGGTCGCCGCCCGGGCCGGCGGAGTGCGCCACGTGGTGCTGCTCTCCGTCCAGGGCGCCGGGCACGTCCCGGTCCTGCCGCACGCCGCGCTCGAACGGTGGTTGCGCCGCTCCGGGATGGACTGGACGTTCCTGCGACCGTCCTACTTCGACCAGAACCTCTCCACGGTCTTCGCGGCCGACATCCGCGAGCGGGACCAGGTCGTGGTCCCGGCCGGCAACGGGCGCACCGCGTTCGTCGACGCCCACGACGTGGCCGCGGTGGCCGCGGCGGTGCTGCTGGACCCGGCCGCCCACGCAGGGCGGATCTGGACTCCCACCGGCGCGGAGGCGCTGACCTGGACCGAGGCCGCCGCCCGGCTGAGCACCGTGCTGGGCCGGACCATCAGCTACCGGCGACCGGGTGTCGCCGCCTATCTCCGCCACGCGCGCACGACGCTGGGGATGGACCGGGGCATGGCGGTGACGACCGCCCTCATCCACGCCACCGCCCGTCTCGGGGTCGCCGGGCACCTCACGGACGATGTCCGCATCGTCACCGGCCGTGCCCCCACGTCCCTGGCCGCCTTCGCGCGCCGGGAGCGCGGCGCCTGGGAGCCGTCCGCGGAAGGCGGCCACGGCCGGGCAGGTGGCACGGGACCGTCTTCCGGCCGGTGACCCGGCCGGGGGAACTCCCCGTGGGTCCTCGGCTCCGAGGGAGACCTGCCGACCGCGTCGAGGCATCGTCCTGCCGGGCGGGTCCGCGCGGGAACGCGAACCGGTCCACGGGGCCGGACCTGCGGGTGTCACGGCGTGCCGTCCGCCGGCTCCCGCTGATCCAGTCCCGCCAGCCACGCGGCGCACAGGGCCGGCCAGGACGCGGGGGCTCCGGAGCCGGCGGCCAGCCCGAGACCGTGCGCCCCGTGCGGGAAGACGTGCAGGGCATGGGGCACGTCCCGGCGCGCCAGCGCCTGGGCCAGCAGGTAGGAGTGCTGCACCGGCACGGATGCGTCGTCGGCGGTGTGCCAGACGAAGAACGGCGGCGCCGACCGGGTGACCAGCCGGTCGAGGGACGTGGCCGCCCGCACCTCGTCCGCGGGCTCCGGGCCCAGGAGCTCGTCCTGGGAGCCCCGGTGCGTGTCGAGCTCCATGGACACCACCGGGTAGCAGAGCACCGCCGCGTCGACCCGCTCGGGTCCCGAGGAGGACGCGGTGAGCGCGGCGTGCCCCGCCAGGTGCCCGCCGGCGGAGAAGCCGAGCAGGGCGACCCGCTCGGCGCCGGCCTCCCTGACCCGGCGCACCTCCGCGCGCACCGCCTGCACGGGGCCGGGGTGCCGGGAGCTCACGGGGTAGCGCAGGACGCCGGCCGAGAGGCCGAGCGTGCGGAGCCACCGGGCCACCGGTTCGCCCTCGTGGTCCGCGTGCCTCGTGTACCCGCCGCCGGGGAGGACGACGACGTGCAGGGCGGGCGGCGTGGGCCGGCGACGGCTCGCCGGTCCGGGGATCGGGGAATCGGGGTCCACGGGGCGGTGCCTCCTGGTCGGTGTGCTCGGGTCGTGCTCGGGGTGTCGTGCTCGGGCCGGTGCTGCCGGATCGGCGCACGATTCGGCTCGTGTTCGCCGGATCCGGATCCATCCGGCCCTCCGAGGCCCTACTCTTTCATCATGCTGATCACCACCGGGGCTGCGTGCGCCCCTGCCGAGACCGCGTCGGAGGCCCTCCGATGAGCGGCGGTCTGATGGCCCTGCTGGACGACGTCGCCGCCCTGGCCCGTGTCACGGCCGCCTCCGTCGACGACATCGGCGCGGCCGCGGGCCGGGCGAGCATGAAGGCGGCCGGCGTCGTCGTCGACGACACCGCCGTGACCCCGCAGTACGTCCAGGACGTCTCCCCGGCGCGGGAGCTGCCCATCATCTGGCGCATCACCAAGGGCTCCCTGCGCAACAAGCTGATCTTCATCCTCCCGGTCATCCTGCTGCTGAGCCAGTTCGCGCCGTGGCTGCTGACCCCGATCCTCATGCTCGGCGGCAGCTACCTGTGCTTCGAGGGCGCCGAGAAGATCTGGGCCAAGGTCTCGGGCCACGGGGCCAAGACCAAGACCCCGGTGGTCCAGAAGGGCAAGGACGCGGAGGACACGATGGTCGGCGGCGCGGTGCGCACCGACCTCATCCTCTCGGCCGAGATCATGGTCATCTCCCTCAACGAGGTGGCCGGTGAGCCGCTGCTCTCGCGCGCGGCCATCCTGCTGGTCGTGGCCATCGGCATCACCGTCCTGGTCTACGGGGTGGTGGCCCTGATCATCCGGATGGACGACTTCGGCCTGCACCTGGCCGGCCGGTCCTCCCCGACCGTCCAGAAGATCGGCCACGGGCTGGTCAAGGGCATGCCCGGGCTGCTCGCGGTCATCTCGGTCGTGGGCACCGCCGCCATGCTCTGGGTGGGCGGGCACATCGTCCTCGTCGGCCTCGACGAGCTGGGCTGGACCGCCCCGTACGAGGCCGTGCACCACGTCGAGGTGCTCGTGCACGACGCCGTCCCCGGCGCCCTCGGCGCGGCGCTCGCCTGGCTCACGAACACCTTCTTCTCCGCGGTCCTCGGCCTGGCCTGGGGCGCGGTCCTGGTGCTGGTGTGGGAGCTGCTGCCCTTCGGCAAGGGCGGGCACGAGGCGGAGCACGCCGCCCACGGCGCCCACGAGGCGCAGGGCGAGCACCACGGGAAGCACTCGGCGGCGGCCTCCCCGGCGGCCCCGTCCCCGGCAGGGTCCCCGGGGGAGGCCGGCGGCGCCCCGGGCGGCCCCTCCGACCCCACCCCGCCGGCCGACGGGGGATCCACCGCGGCCCGCTGACCTCGGTCCGGTGACCGCGGCCCGGCGGATTGCTGCCCGGTGGTCGCCGGGGCCGTCCGTCAGAGGTCGTCGGGGTCCGCGAAGCGGGCGTTGAGGTACTCGTCCAGGACGGCGGAGCCCAGGTCGCCCGGATCCGGTGCCACCACGCGTCCGTCCACCCGCTGCGCCATCCGCCCCAGGAAGCGCTCCAGCCCGGGGTCGTCGCCGAGCCGGAAGAACGTCGCCTGGGCCCCCATGCGCCCCAGCCGGTCGAGCTCCTCGACCGTGGCGCGCAGGGTCTGCGGCTCCGTGGGCCAGGAGAACCAGCTCTCGCCGTCGGGCAGCAGGTGGGCCGTGGGCTCCCCGTCGGTGACGACGAGGAGGACGGGCTGCATCGACGGGTGCTTGCGGAAGAACCGCGTGGCGAGCAGCAGCCCGTGGTGCAGGTTGGTGCCCTGCTCCCGCACCGGCGGCAGGGCGGTCAGCTCGTCGACCGGGAGGGCGCGGGCGTAGCGTCCGAACGCGACGATCTGCAGCTGATCCCCCCGGAACCGGGTGGAGACGAGGTGGTGGAGCGCCAGCGCCGTGCGCTTCATCGGCACCCAGCGTCCCTCGGCGGCCATGGAGAACGAGGTGTCCACGAGCAGGACGACGGCGGCCTGCGTGCGCGCCTCGGTCTCCGCCACCTCGATGTCGCGGACGTCGAGGCGCAGCCCCCGCCGGGCGTCGCCGCCCTCCGCGACCGTGCGCCGGATCGCGTTGGTCACGGTGCGGGTGACGTCCCACGGCTCGGCGTCCCCGAACTGCCACTCCCGCGTGGCGCCGGACGGCTCGCCGGCCGCCCCGGCCAGCCGGGTGTCGCGGCGGCCGCTCCGGGCCGAGAGGTTCCGCGCGGCGTCCCGCAGCAGCGCCTTCCCGATCCGCCGCACCGCGCGGGGCGAGAGCCGCAGGTCCCCGTCGGCGCCGCGCTGCAGGTAGCCGCTGCCCCGCATCGCCCGCTCCAGCTCGGCCAGGGTCCGGGCCGACACCGCGGCGTCGTCGCCCAGCTGGCGCGCGAGCGCGTCGAGGTCCATGTCGTCCAGGTTCGCGCCCCGGTGGTGCTGCGCGAGCTGCTCCGCGAGCGCGTCGAGCTCGGCGATGTCCTGCAGCACGCCCGTGCCGTCGCCGAGGCCGAGGCCGTCCTGGCCCCCGAAGTCCTCCGACCCGCCCCAGTCCTCGCCGGGGCGCAGCGCCTGGAGGTTCGCGTCGAGCTGGCCGAGCTGCGCCATGAGCTCCGGCGAGCCGAACGCCTGGGCGGAGAGCTGCATCAGCTCCTGGCGCTGCTCCGGGGTCATCGAGTTCAGCAGCCGCTGGGCCGCCGCGGCGCGCTGCGCCATGGCGTCGATCAGCTCCTCGACCGACTGCGGGCCCTCGGGGAAGTAGTCCCCGTGCTTGGCCATGAACTCCTGGAAGTCCTCGTCGGTGTCCTCGCCCCGCCCGTGCTTGTCGAGCAGCGCGTTGAGGTCCTGGAGCATCTCGGCCACGGCCTCCCGGTCGGCGTCCGTGGCGTTCTCGAGGGCCTGCTTCATGCCGGCGAAGCGCTGGTCCAGCATCTCGCGGCCGAGGAGGTCCTTGATCTGCTCGTACGCCTCCCGTGCGGAGGGGGACTGCCAGTCGTAGGACGCGAGCTCGCTGACGGCGGCGGCCGTGGAGTCCGGCAGGCCGTCGAGCTGCAGCTCCCGGAAGGAGCGGTCCATCGGGTCCATCCGGGCGTCCCGCAGGAACTGCTCGCGCTCCAGGCGCAGGGCCTTCTCGAGCAGCTTCTTCGCCTCCTCGAGCGTGCCGCCCAGGCTGTGCCGCTTCAGGAGGTCCCGCCGGCGCTGCTGCACCCGCCAGGACAGGTCGTCGAGGCCGTCACGGCCGCGGCCGCCCCGGCGGAGGAACTCGCGCAGCGCCTCCTCCGGGGAGTATCCGGCCATGACGTCCTCGGAGACGGCCTCGAGCGCCTCGGACAGGTCCACCGGCGGGGCCAGCGGATCGGGCCCCCCGGTGTACCGGCCGTACCTCGAGGACCGGTGGTGTGCGGGCATGACGCCCCCTCTGTGTCGCTGCTGTGTCCCTGTGTGGTTCTCGGGCGGTCGTCGCGGGGCGGCCGGCCCCGGTGCGGTCCGGTCGGTCAGCCGTAGACGGTGCCGCTCTCGTCGGCGTCCTTGGAGATCTTCTGGGCGAGGTAGAGCCCCTCGAGGGCCAGCTCGATCGCGCTGGCGCGCTGCCCCGCGGTGGTCGCGCCGAGGCGTGCGGCGATCTCGTCGTAGGCGGAGCCGGCCCCGTCGTCGTCGTGCTCCGGGAGGCCGGGGAGCCCGGCGAGGAAGTCGTGGGCGGAGACGTCGTCGCCCGTGGACACGGTGCTACGGCCGTCGAAGGCCTCCACGACCGGTCCGAGGTCGAGACCCCGGAAGCGGCCCCGGACGGTGTCGGCGGTCGCCCGGCGGAGCAGGTGGTCGAGGATCGCCCGCTCGCGGCCCTCCTCGCCGGACTCGAACTCGATCTTGCCGGCCAGGACGTCGGTGGCCGTCTCCATGTCCACCATCCGCGCGACGGCCTCCGGCTCTCCGCGGACCGTGGCGCGCCGCAGCGCCGCCGCCGCGACCGTCTCCGCGCCCGCGATGGCGAACCGCGCCGACACCCCGGAGCGCTGGTCCACCGCGGAGGACTCCCGCAGCAGGCGGGTGAACCGGGCCAGGGTCTCGAGGATCGTGTCCGGGACCTCGGCGATCAGCTCGGCCTCCTGCCGGATCACGGCGATCTCGTCCTCGAGCTCGAGCGGGTAGTGGGTGCGGATCTCGGCGCCGAACCGGTCCTTGAGCGGCGTGATGATCCGGCCGCGGTTCGTGTAGTCCTCGGGGTTGGCCGTGGCCACCACCAGCACGTCCAGCGGCAGCCGCAGGACGTACCCGCGGATCTGGACGTCCCGCTCCTCCATGACGTTGAGCATGGCCACCTGGATGCGCTCGGCCAGGTCGGGCAGCTCGTTGATCGCCACGATGCCGCGGTGCGAGCGGGGCACGAGCCCGTAGTGGATGGTCTCCGGGTCCCCGAGCCGCCGGCCCTCGGCGACGCGCATCGGGTCGACGTCCCCGATGAGGTCCGCCACGGACGTGTCCGGGGTCGCGAGCTTCTCGACGTAGCGCTCCGACCGGTGCCGCCAGACCACGGGCAGCTCGTCGCCCTCGAGCAGGATCCGGCGCCGCGAGGCCTCGGTCAGGGGTTCCAGGGGGTGCTCGTTGAGCTCCGACCCCTCGATGGCGGGGGACCACTCGTCGAGCAGGCCCGCGAGGGTGCGCAGCAGGCGGGTCTTGCCCTGGCCGCGTTCGCCCAGGAGCACGACGTCGTGGCCGGCGAGCAGCGCCCGCTCCAGCTGGGGCAGGACCGTGCGCCCGAGCCCGTGCAGGCCCGGCCAGGGGTCACCGCCCTCGGCCAGCGTCCGCAGGAGGTTCTCGCGGATCTCCTGGCGCAGGGTCCGGTGGGCATCGCCGGCGGCGCGGAGCTCGCCGAGCGTGCGGATGTCGGGGTGGTCCGTCCGATCTGTCACAGCGCCAACCTAACCCCGGCGTCAAGGGGTGCCGCAGGACGGGTCCCGGGGCCGTCGGCGGCCCCGCCCGCGGACGGCCCCTGCGGCCGCGGGGGCCGCGACAGTACGCTGGTGCATCATGGTCACGCGGAAGACACCACGGAGCACCCTCGTCCTGCTCGTGCGGCACGGGGAGACCCCCACCACGGGCAAGGTCCTCCCCGGGCGCGCGCCCGGCCTGCACCTGTCCGACCGCGGCCGGGCCCAGGCGGACCGGGTGGCGGAACGGCTCTCCGGCGTGCGCGTCGACGCGGTGTACACCTCCCCGCTCGAGCGCACCCGTGAGACCGCGGCGCCGACCGAGGCCCGGACCGGCCGGGAGGCCGCTGTGGAGCCGGGGCTGCTCGAGTGCGACTTCGGGGAGTGGACGGGCGAGGAGCTCAGCCGGCTCTCCCGGCTCAAGGCCTGGTCCACCGTCCAGCGGGCACCGTCGACCTTCCGGTTCCCCGGCGGCGAGAGCTTCCCCGAGATGCAGGCGCGGATGGTCGGGGCCGTCGACCGCCTGCGCGCGCTCCACGAGGGCGGGGTGGTGGTCTGCTTCTCGCACGCCGACCCGATCAAGGCGGCGCTCGCGCACGCCCTGGGCACGCACCTGGACCTCTTCCAGCGGATCGTGGTCAGCCCGTGCTCGGTCTCGGCGATCTCGTACGCACCGGGGCAGGCGCCGGCGGTGCTCACGGTCAACGCCGCCGACGAGCCGCTGGCCGGCCTGAGGGCGTCGTGAGCGGGCGCTGATGGGCGAGCTCGTGCTCCTGACGGAGGGCCGGATCGAGCTCCTCGGACTGATCCGGGAGAGCAGCAACTCGGCGCTGCTCGTCGAGGTCACGCTCGAGGAGGAGTCGGCCTGGGGGATCTACAAGCCCCTGGAGGGCGAGCGGCCGCTGATCGACTTCCGCCCCGGGCTGCACCGCCGGGAGCGCGCCGCGTACGTGCTGAGCGAGTTCCTGGGCTGGGGCCTCGTCCCGCCGACCGTCGTGCGGCAGGACGGCCCGTTCGGCGCCGGGTCCCTGCAGCGGTTCGTGGAGCACGACCCGCTGCAGCACTACTTCACGCTCTACGACGCCGCCCCCGACAGCCACGACGCCCTGCGCCGGATCGCGCTGTTCGACCTCGTGGCCAACAACGCCGACCGCAAGGGCGGCCACGTGCTGCGCGGGGCCGACGGCCGGATCTGGGGGATCGACCACGGGCTGTGCTTCGCGGCGGCGTTCAAGCTGCGGACCGTCGTCTGGGACTTCTCCGGGGAGGCCGTGCCCGAGGACCTGCTCCACGACATCGCCCCGCTGGCCGACGACGTCCCCGCCGAGCTCGCCGATCTCCTCGACGCCACGGAGGTGGCCGCCCTGCGGCGGCGGGTGCGCCGGCTGCTGGACGAGGCGGTCCTGCCGGTCGACGTCACCGGTCGCCGGATCCCCTGGCCGCTCCTGTGACCGCGGACCGCCGGCCCCGGTACGGGACCGGCGAGCGTGTCCGTGCACGGGTGCCACGACCACGGCGGTGACCCCGGCCCGCGGCCCGGCGGCCGGACGTGCGGCCGGGGCACGGCCTAGCGGCGCAGGGTGTCGGCCGGGTTCTCGCCGTAGGCCTGCCGGTGGCGGCGCGCGAAGTCCCCGGGGTGGGTCATGCCCCAGCGCCGGGCGATGCCGCGCACGGTGTCGCCGTGGCCCGCGTCCCCGCGCACGAGGTCGTCGTGGGCGGCCGTCAGCCGCAGCTCGCGCAGGAAGGCGCCCGGTGTGGTCCCGGCGTGGGCCCGGAAGGCCCGGGTGAGCTCCACGGTGCTGAGCTCCACGTGGCGGGCGACGTCCTCGACCGTGACCGGCGAGGACACGGCGGCGTGCAGGTACTCGACGGCGCGCCGGTAGGCCGCCTGCTGCTCGGCGGCCGAGACGCGCCGGACCCCGGGGATCCCGGCGAGGGGGAACGCCTCCAGGGTCGCCACCGACATCTGCCGCAGCAGGTCCGCGCGCAGCAGGGGCACGGAGGAGACCGCGGGGTCGGACAGGGTCTGCTGCACGTGCGCGACCGTGCTCCGCCAGTGCCGCTCCCGCGCCGGGGAGCGCGGGCGGGGATCGTGGAAGGCGACCTCCAGGTCCTCGTCCCCGTAGACCGTGCGGGCGGTCTCCCGCAGCGTGGACAGGCTGAGGGCGACCGAGTCGACCAGCAGCTGGTCCACCTCGCCGTAGTACTCCTGCCCCGGCTGCACCAGGAACACCCCGAGCCCGGTGCCCGAGCGGCCGTCGATCGTCCAGTCGACGCCCCCGGCGCGCGGCAGCACCACCGAGAAGACCTCGTCCAGCACCATCCGGCCGGCGATGCTGCCGCGGAAGGTGAGCCGGCTCAGACTCAGATCGGCGTCCCCCTGCACGTCCTGGCTGTACAGGAAGGACGACGCGTCGGAGACCGTGCCCATGCGCGCACTGGTGTAGATCTGCTGCAGGGCGTCGTTGGCCACCTCCGGGTCGGTGGTCGCCACGTACCGGTGCATCGGCCTCTCCGGCTCCTCGGTCATCCCGGCTCAGCTCCGCAGGGTGGTGGCCGGTGCCTGCCCGTACCGGTCCCGGTAGGCGGCGGCGAAGCGTCCGCGGTGGGTGAAGCCCCAGCGCGCCGCGACCGCCTCGACGGTCGAACCGGTGGTGGGGTCGGCGGCCAGCAGCTCGCGGTGGACGGCGTCGAGACGGGCGGCGCGCAGGTAGGCGGTCGGGGTGGTGTCCAGTTCCCGGCGGAAGGCCGCCTGGAGTCCGCGGACGCTCATCCTGGCCGCCGCCGCGATGTCGGCCGGGCCGATGTCGGCGTCCACGTGCGCGTCGATGTAGGCCACCGCCCTCCGCACCCCGACCGGGGCGGGACGGGCCTGCCCGGCCGGGGCCTCGGTGCGCTCCAGGAAGGAGCCGGGGAAGGTGTGCAGCAGCACGGTGGTGAGGGACCGGATGAGCTCGGACCGGATCAGGGGATTGCTCATCGCGTGGTCGTCGGGCAGGAGGTCGCGGCCCAGGTGGGAGACGGTCCCCAGCCAGTACTGGGTCATGGCCGGCGTCGCCGGGCGGGTCCCCGAGAACGTGAGGCGGAAGGCGTCGTCCCCCAGCAGCCGCCGGGCGTGGTCCTCCACCGCCGCGGGGTCCAGGGCCACGGTGATCGCCTCGAGATCCTCCCACCAGGTGGTGAACGTGCGCTGCGGGAACAGGAACGGCCCGGTGCGGGGGAAGCGGTCGCCACCGCTGGTGGCGGTCAGCGCGCCGGCCGTCACGTGGCACACCCGCAGCACCCCGGCGCCGTCCGTCCGGCCCGCGCAGGAGGAGCCCCGCAGACGCACGCGGTCGTAGGTCAGGGAGCCGACGCCCGTCGTGGCCAGGCCCATGTCGAAGGCGCCGTGCGGGGACCGCCGCACTCCCCGGAGGGAGAAGACCTCGTCGAGCACGGCGAGGCCCTCCGCCGGGTCGCGGGTGGTGAACACCGACCGCCGCACCTGGGAGTCCATGTCCGGCAGGCTACGCCCGGAGGCGGAGGGAGTCGACCGCATCGCCCCCGGGACCCGGAACGTGACGTCGGCCTGCCCGGATCAGCCGGCGGAGCCGGAGAGCTCCACCGGCACCGCGGTGCCCCGGCCGTCCGGGTGCGCCCGCACGGTCCCCGGCCGGCGTCCGGGAGGGCGCGGACCGCCCACCGGAGCACTTGCTGCGCGCCGGGCGCGAGCGTAGCTTGGTGGCCATGTTCCTGTCCTGATGCCCCGGCCCGCGTCCGCGGCCGGCACCGTCGATCCGAGCCCAGGCGGCTTTCGCGCATCCGGTGCCGCACCTGCCCGGTGGGCCCGCCCCTCAGCGTCGACAGGACCTCACCATGACCTCCTCCGCCCTCTCGGCGGCGACCGCCGCCCCGCGCCCCTCCGCCCATCTGCGCCTCGACGGCATCAGTGCCGGCCACCCCGGCCGCCGGGTCCTCACCGACGTGTCGCTGACCGTCTCCGCCGGTGAGCGCATCGGGCTGATCGGGGAGAACGGCGCCGGCAAGACCACCCTGCTGCACGTGGCCGCCGGGCTCCTCGTGCCGAGCACCGGCACCGTGCACCGGCCCGAGCGCACCGGGCTGCTCCGGCAGGAGCTCGACCCGTCCGCCGGCACCACGCTGGGGCAGGTCGTCGAGCACGCCGTCGCGGAGGTCCGCGCCCTCGAGCACCGTCTCGCGGCGCTCGCGGCCCGGATCACCGAGAGACCCGACGACCCCGCGACGGCCGACGCCTACGACGCCGCCCTCCGGGACGCCGAGGCCCAGGGTCTGTGGACACTCGACGCCCGTGTCGAGACGGTCCTGGGCGGGCTCGGCCTCGGCCGGACGGCGCGGGACCGGGCCGTCCGCGAGCTCTCCGGCGGGCAGCGCCGCCGGCTCGCGCTCGCGGCGCTGCTGCTGGCCGAGCCCACGGCGCTGCTGCTCGACGAGCCGACCAACCACCTCGACGACGCCGCCGCCGACTTCCTCACGGGCCGGTTGGCGGCCTGGCCGGGCCCGGTCCTCCTGGCCAGCCACGACCGCTGGTTCCTGGACGCCGTGGCCACCGGGCTGGTCGACCTCGACCCGGCCCTGGGCGCGGACGAGTCCGCGGGCGGGCCGCCCCGGCAGGGCGCGTCGTGCACCGGCGGCTACACCTCCTACCTCGAGCAGCGGGAGGACGCCCGCCGCCGCTGGGCCGAGCGGTTCACCGCGCAGGGGCAGGAGCGGGCCCGGCTCCAGGAGATCGCCGACGTCTCCGGCCGGGAGATCTTCCACACCACGGCCCCGAAGTCCGAGGGGCGGATCACCCGGAAGTTCTACAGCGACCGGGCCGCCAAGACGGTCGGCGGCCGGGTGCGCTCGGCCCGCCACCGGCTGGCCGAGCTCGAGCGCACCGCGGTGGACGCCCCGCCGGAGCCCCTGCGCTTCACCGGCTTCGACCGGCGTGCGGCCACCTCCCGGGACGGCGGCGTCCCGCTGGTCCGGCTGACCGGGGCTGCGGTCGAGGGGCGCCTGGCGCCGATCGACCTGGTCCTGCGCGCGGGGGACCGGCTGCTCGTCGAGGGCCCGAACGGCACCGGGAAGTCGACGCTGCTCTCCGTGCTGGCGGGGGATCTGCGCCCCGACGGCGGGACCGTGGAGCGGCAGGCCTCCGTCGTCGTCGGCCGCCTGGCCCAGGACGACTCCTGGCCGGACCTGTCGTGCACGGCGGAGGCGGCCTACCGGTCCCGGCTGCGGGACGGGGAGCGCGCCCCGGCGCTGGAGGAGCTGGGCCTGTTGCGCGACGGCGACGCCTCCCGTCCCCTCCGGGAGCTGTCCCCGGGGCAGCGGCGGAGGGTCGCGCTCGCGGCCCTGGTCGCCGAGCCCGCACCGCTGCTCCTGCTCGACGAGCCGACCAACCACCTGTCGCTGGCCCTGGCCGAGGAGCTCGAACGGGCCCTGGAGGACCATCCGGGCACGGTGGTGCTGGCCACCCACGACCGGTGGGTCCGGCGGCGCTGGCGGGGTCGCGTGGTCGCGGTGCCGCCGGGGGCGGCCTGAGCGCCCGCCTACGGCGCCGCCCGCGCCAGGGGAGGGGCGAGGGGGGAGGCGGAGGCGTCCGCGTGCACGTACGCGTCGAACTCGCGCCCCGCGTCCTCGAACCAGGGCCTCGAGTCCTCGTAGCCGGACCACCCGTCGGTGAGCACGGCGAGGACGTGCTCGCGCCCGCCGTGCTCGACGAGCCCGGCGTCGTGCGAGACGTCCTCGAGCAGGCCGGTCTTGTGCGCGAAGCCGACGTCCGGGGAGAAGCCCTCGGACAGGGCGTAGTCGAGCTGCTGGTCCTCGAGGAGGCGGAGGAGCAGGGCGGTGGAGGGACCGGTGAGCAGCTCGCCCCGGCGCAGCCGGTCCAGGAAGGCGGCGACGTCGGCGGGGGTGGTGGTCATGGCCACGACGTCGGCGGACCCGGTGCCGGGGTCGAACGTGGTGGCTGCGAAGCCGTGCCCGTGT
The DNA here is from genome assembly GCF_044462225.1 of Kocuria kalidii. NCBI lineage: Bacteria > Bacillati > Actinomycetota > Actinomycetes > Micrococcales > Micrococcaceae > Kocuria > Kocuria kalidii. The sequence continues at coordinate 19,409 of NZ_JBISWJ010000078.1, forward strand.
GCGAAGGATTCGACCTCCTCCCAGCTCAGCCATCCCCCCAGTGCCGCTCCGGCGGCGTTGTCCGACCAGCTGATCATCGCGCCGAGGGCCTGTTCGACCGTGAGGCCCAGCCCCGGTGTGACGTCCGAGAGCGCGATGGCGCCGCGGTCGACCCCGTCGAGGACCGCGTGGGCCACGAAGAGCTTGTAGAGGCTCGCGCTCGTGAACGGACGGGCGGCGTTGCGCGACACCACCTCGCCGCCCTCCGGATCGAGCAGCACGACCCCCAGCTCCCCCGGCACCTCCTCGGCGAGATCGTCCAGGTCCGCGGCCAGCTCGACGGCGGCGGGAGCGGTGGCCGCCGCCGTCGGGGCGGTGCTCGTGACGGCCGGCTGCCCGCCGCACCCGGCCAGCAGCAGCGCGAGGGCTGCACCGAGGGCCACGGTGCGGCCGGCGGGGCCTCGTCGACAGCTCGTGCGCACGCTGCGCCTCCGTTCCCGTACGGACGTGGGGGAACGGCCGGAACGCTCTCCCGGGCGGTGCGGTCCCCGTACTCGACAGTAGCGGCAGCACCCCGAGGTGTTCCTGAGCATGTTCCGACAATGACGACCCACCATCTCTTGCACCGCATTGACAAGCGTGCTTACCATCAGGGTTCCACAGGACAGCACGGAGGGGGAGCCATGGCGGCAGCAGCGGGCGAGAACTGGTGGCGCAGGACGCTGGCGATCGGCCTCCTGTCCTTCGGCGCCCTGGGACTCGTGGGGTGCGACGACACGGGGGCCGGCGGTGCGGACGCGCCGGCCGGCGACGAGGCCACCGACGCCATCGAGGACGAGGCCACCCCGGACGGCGAGGGCCCCCGGGAGGGTGAGATCCCGGCCGAGCAGAACTGAGGAGCCGGAGGGCGGGAGCTGACGTGACCGGCCCGTGGCCGGCGGCGCCGGAGCTGCCCCGCCCCGTGCTGATGGACCAGCGCTGGGAGGACGCCGTCTTCCTGCACTGGCGGATCCCCCCGTCCGCGGCGTCGGCGCGCCTGCCCCCGGGGGTGCGGCCCGACGTGGTCGACGGGTCCGCCTGGGTGGGCCTCGTGGGCTTCCGGATGCACCGGCTCCGCCTCGGCGCCGCGGTGCCCCTGCCCCGACTCGGGACCTTCCCCGAGATCAACGTGCGCCTGTACTCGCGCGAGGAGGACGGCACGCGCGGCGTGGTGTTCCTGTCCCTCGACGCCCCCTGGCTCGCCGTGGTCCTCGGTGCCCGGGCCGCGGGACTGCCCTACGTGTGGTCGCGGTGCCGCGCGCGGGTGACCGACGCCCCGGAGCCCGACTACGGCTACGACGTCCGACGGCGCCGCGGCGGGGCCGCCTCCTCCTTCGCCGTGCGCCCGGACCGCGCGGCCCTGGCCCGGGACGATCTGTCGCTGGAGCTCACCGCCCGGTTCGGCCTGCACAGCCGGTTCGCCGGCCGCACGGTGCACGTCCCCGTCTCGCACGAGCCCTGGCCGCTGCACCCCGCCACGACGACGCACCTCGAGGACGGGCTGCTGGCCGCGGCGGGCCTCGACGTGGACGGTCCGCCCGAGTCGGCGCTGTTCTCGCCCGGCGTCCGGACCCGGATCGGACGGCCCCGGACCCTGCGCGCCTCCTGATCCGCCGGGACGGCCGTGGCCGTGGCCGAATCGTGTCCGTCATCTTCGCTCCACGTGGCCGACCTCCCCTGACCTGGGATTACGTTGGTGACGTCGGACCCGACACGGGGCTCGAGGGGCGTTCGGGGAACGCGCCGCGAGCCGGCACCAGTCGCGAAGCGGTCTCCGCTTCTCCACCGGATGGGACAGAACCATGAGAAGAACCACCAGAGCAGTCGCCGCCGCCGCCTTCGCCGGGGGGGTCGGCCTCGTCGCCGCGGCACCGGCCCAGGCCGTCGTGGAGCTCTACGACATCAGCGACGCCACACGGGTCGCCGAGGGAGCCGCCATCACGGGGACGTACACCGTGACCTGCACCGAGGGGACCGACGTCTTCGTCTCGCTCAGCGTCACCCAGCGGGTCTCCGAGGGCCGGATCGCCAACGGCAGCTCCTTCGAGCAGTGGACGTGCGAGGGCGGCGAGGTCACGCTCGACTACGAGATCGTGGCCTTCACCATGGCCTTCGACGAGGGCCCGGCCGTCGTCTCCGGTTTCCTCCAGGAGTGCCCCACGCCGGAGCAGTTCTGCGGCCCCGGCACCCAGCTGCCCCTGCAGGTCATCGAGATCAGCGACGAGGACCCGTACCTCGCCGAGTAGGACGGAACCGGACGGCCCCGTCCCCGCGCCGCCGCGGGGGCGGGGCCGTCCGCCCGCCGGTCCCCTGGCCCGGGAGATCTGCCCGAAAGTCCAGTGACCCGGGACACGCCCAGATCTATAGTCAGAAGCATCGACCGTACACACCTCCCCCCACGCCCCCCGCAGCGGCTCGACGACCGCACCGTCCCCGTCCTCCGCGAGGAGACCCTCACGCGGCGACCGGCGCGGGTCGACGTCGTGAGCGGCGCCGACCGCGCCGTGCAGGGCTACCGCACGGCCTGCCGGGAGCTCCTGGGGCGGGCCGGGCTGTGAGCGCCCCCGTCGTCGAGCTCCGCCGCCCCGAGGGCCGGTCGCGCCGCCACCGCGAGCTGATCTGGGGCACCTCCGTGACCGTCGACGTCCGCGCCGGCGAGGAGGGCCTGCCGCCCGGGCCCGCCGTCCAGCACGCCCTCGACACGGCCGTGGCCAACATGCGGTGGGTCGACGCCGTCTTCTCCGCCTACCGCCCCGACTCCCTCGTGACGGCCCTCCGGACGGGCCTGCTCGACGAGCGCCGGCTCACCCGGTGGGACGCCGCGCAGGGAGCCGTGCTCGACGTGCTGCAGCGCTGCCGGGAGGGGCTGCTGCTGACCGACGGCTGCTTCGACCCCTGGGCCGTGCGCGGCGGCTTCGACCCCTCCGGCTACGTCACGGCGTGGGCCGCGGAACGGATCGCCGACGACCTCGTCCGCGCCGGGTGCGCGAACGTCTGCGTCGACGCCGGCGGGGACGTCGTGACCCGCGGGCTCGCCGGGCCGGGCGAGCCGTGGGAGGTCGGGATCCGCCACCCCGACGACGCCGGCGCCGTCACGTGGACCGTGCTGCCCGGCAACGGCGCGGTGTCGACCTCGGGCACCTACGAGCGCCCGGCGCACATCGTGGATCCGCGCACGGGCCGGCCCGCCAGGGGTGCCCGGTCCGCGACGGTGGTCGGCCCGGACGCACGGCTGGCCGGGGTGCTCGCCACGGCGCTCGTGGTCGCCGGCCGGGACGGTGCCCGCTGGTTCACCGGCCTGGACGAGTGGTCGGCCCACGTGGTGGATCCCGCCCCCGCGGACACGGCGTGGTCGATCGGCCGGGAGCGGCACCGGAACGACCGGATCCTGGGCTGACCACGGGGGCGGCCACGGCGGTCGCTAGGGTGGAGGCGGTGAGCACCCTTTCCGGCACCGCCCCGGCCCCCGCACCCGACGTCCCCCGCACCGGCATGGTCCGGGTCCGGGGAGCCTCCGAGAACAACCTGCGCCACGTGGACGTGGACGTCCCCCGGGACGCGATCGTCGCCTTCACCGGTGTCTCCGGCTCCGGGAAGTCCTCCCTGGCCTTCGGCACGATCTACGCCGAGGCCCAGCGGCGGTACCTGGAGTCCGTGGCGCCCTACGCGCGGCGCCTGATCCAGCAGGGGCACAACCCGGCGGTCGAGGAGATCACCGGGCTGCCCCCGGCCGTGGCCCTCCAGCAGCGCCGCGGCACGCCGAGCTCGCGCTCCACGGTGGGGACCCTCACCACGCTGTCCAACTCGATGCGCATGCTCTTCTCCCGGGCGGGCACCTACCCGGGGACCGCCGCGGGGAGCCTGGACTCGGACGCCTTCTCGCCCAACACCGCCGCCGGCGCGTGCCGGGAGTGCTCGGGCCTGGGCACCGTGCACGACGTCACCGAGTCCTCCCTGGTCCCGGACCCGGCGCTCAGCGTCCGGGACGGCGCGATCGCCGCGTGGCCGGGCGCGTGGCAGGGCAAGAACCTGCGCGACATCCTGACCCACCTGGGGCACGACGTCGACGTCCCCTGGCAGGAGCTGCCCCGGGCGGACCGCGACTGGATCCTGTTCACGGAGGACCAGCCGGTCGTGGAGATCACCCCGCAGCGGGACCGCGTGGCGAAGCCGTACAAGGGGCGGTTCTGGAGCGCCAGGAGCTACGTCCTGCACACCCTGGCGGACTCCGCGAGCCAGCAGATGCGCGAGCGCGTCCTGCGGTACGTGGTCACGGGGCCCTGCCCCGTGTGCGCCGGCAGCGGGCTGCGCTCCGAGGCGCTGGCCGTGACGTTCGCGGGCCGGAGCATCGCCGAGCTCAACGGGGCGTCCCTGGGCGAGCTGGCCGAGGTGGTCCGGCCCACGGCCGCCCTGGTGCACGCCGGCACCGCCTCCCGGGCCGTGTCCTCGGGGGAGCGCAGCGAAGCCGCCGTGACCATCGCGAAGGACCTGCTCGGACGGCTGCAGGTGCTCCTGGACCTGGGACTCGGCTACCTGAGCCTGGACCGGTCCACGCCCACGCTCTCCCCCGGGGAGATGCAGCGGCTGCGGATCGCCACCCAGCTGCGCTCCGGGCTCTTCGGCGTGGTCTACGTGCTCGACGAGCCCTCGGCGGGCCTGCACCCGGCCGACGCCGAGCCGCTGCTGGCGGTGCTCGAGGAGCTGAAGGCCTCCGGGAACTCGGTCTTCGTGGTGGAGCACGACATGGCCGTGGTGCGGCGCTCCGACTGGGTCGTGGACGTGGGCCCCCAGGCCGGGGACCGCGGCGGCGCGGTCCTCTACAGCGGACCCGTCCCCGGCCTGGCCGAGGTCACGGAGTCCGCCACCCGCCCGTTCCTGTTCCCGGACAGTTCCCCGGACGGTGTCCGGGACGGGTCCCCGGACGGCACGGCGACGGCGCGGACGCCCCGTCCGGTCGAGCGGTGGCTGCGGCTGCGCGGGGTCACGCGGCACAACCTGGTGGACCGCGACGCGGAGATCCCCCTGGGGGTGCTCACCGCGGTCACCGGGGTCTCCGGCTCGGGCAAGTCCACGCTGGTCAGCCAGGTCCTGGCCGAGACGGTCGGCCGGCACGTGCACGGCGGGGCGGAGCCGGGACCCGCCGACGCCGAGGAGGCCGCCGCCCCCGTCACCGGGGCGCGGCCGGACGCGGTCGAGGGCCTGGAGCACCTGGACCGGCTGATCCGCGTGGACCAGCGGCCCATCGGCCGCACCCCGCGCTCCAACCTGGCGACCTACACGGGCCTGTTCGACGCGGTCCGCAAGCTCTACGCCGCCACCGACGAGGCGCGGGCCCGCGGCTACGGGGCCGGGCGCTTCTCCTTCAACGTGACCGGCGGACGGTGCGAGACGTGCCAGGGCGAGGGCTTCCTGGCCGTCGAGCTGCTGTTCCTGCCCGGCACCTACGGCCCCTGCCCCGACTGCCACGGCGCGCGCTACAACCCCGAGACGCTGGAGGTGACCCACCGGGGCCGGAGCATCGCGGACGTCCTGGGCATGCGCGTGGAGACCGCCGCGGAGTTCCTCGCGGACGTGCCGGCCGCCGCGCGCAGCCTGCGCACCCTGCTCGACGTGGGGCTCGGCTACCTCCGGCTCGGCCAGCCGGCCACCGAGCTCTCCGGCGGCGAGGCCCAGCGGATCAAGCTGGCCACCGAGCTGCAGCGGGCCCGCCGCGGCCACACCCTGTACCTCCTGGACGAGCCCACCACCGGGCTGCACCCCCAGGACGTGCAGCTGCTGCTGCGCCAGCTGAACCGTCTGGTGGACGCCGGCAACACGGTGGTGGTCGTGGAGCACGCCATGGACGTGGTGGCGTCGTCGGACTGGGTGATCGACATGGGCCCGTCCGGCGGCGAGGCCGGCGGGCGGATCGTGTGCGCCGGGACGCCGGCGGACGTGGCCGGGTGCTCCCGGAGCCGGACGGCGCCCTACCTGGCCGACGCCCTCGCCTGACCCTCTCCCGTCCGTCCCGCGCCCGTCCGCGCGGAGGGAGCGGGCGTCGATGTCGCGGGCGCCGGCCACCGGGTGCGGTGCCCGCGCCGTCGGCCGCGACCTCGCCGGGCGGGTGCCCCGGAACGGGTCAGCCCCCGCGCGCCGGACGGCGGGCGGGGGCTGCGGTCGGCCGGTGCCTCCGGCCGGTGCGGATCAGCTCTGCTGCTGGTCCTTCTGCTCCTGCGCGTCGGTGCCGAGGTAGTCCCCGGCCTTCTCCTGGCCGGTGTCGACCTGGCTCTCGTACTTGTTCCCGGTGCGCTCGTCGACGGCGTCGCCGCCCCGGTCGATGCCCTGCTCCACCTTGTCCGGGTGCTGGTCCGCGAAGTTCTTCGCCTTGTCCCCGAGTCCTCCCATGTCCACCATGATCGTTCCTCTCGTCGAGCGGTTCCGGCGGGCTCGGCCCACCGGGGGTGCTCCTCCATCCTGGTCCCCGGACGGGGGACCTGGCCACCCCCGGGACCGTCCGCGTGCTCGCGCGGCTCAGCCGCGGGACCCGGCCTGCCGCGTCCGGTGCAGCCGGCGGTGCAGATCCCGCACCGCCGGGACCAGCTCGGGGCACGGCCCGTCCACGGGCAGCCCCGGGGCCACCTGGGAGATCGGCAGCGCCGCGACGGGCGCGGGTGCGGCGCCGAGCTCGTCCAGCCACCGGCTCAGCTGCGCCGAGGAGGAGGCGTGCACGATGCGGCCCAGCCCCACCCAGGCGTGCGCGGCCGCGCACATGGGGCAGTGCTCGCCCGAGGTGTAGACCGTCGCCGCCGAGCGCTCCTCCGGGAGCAGGTGGGCGGCCGCCCAGCGGGCGATCTCGAACTCGGGGTGCCGGGTGGCGTCACCGCCGGCCACCCGGTTGCGGTCCTCGAACAGGACCTCCCCGCGGGCCGAGACGAGCACCGAGCCGAACGGCTCGTCCCCGGCGTCGAGGGCCTCGCGGGCCAGCTCCACGCAGCGTCGCAGGTGTCCGCGGTCGGTCTCCGAGATGCCCATGGTGCCACCCTACGGGCGGGGGAGGCCTGCCCGGCGGATCAGTCCGTCCCCCCGGTCCCGTCGACCGCGTCGTCGACCGCGTCGACGACCTCGTCGAGCACCTCGGCGACCACGGCGCGCGCCCGGTCCTCGGCCGTGGCCGCGTCACCGGAGGCGACGGCGGCGGCCGTGGCCTCGTGGTCCGCGAGCGCCGCGGGGGCCGGCTCGCGGGGCATGAGCCCGAGCGCGGTGCGACCGGAGAGCACCTCGGCCACCACGTCCTGCAGCGCGGCGAGCATCGTGTTGCCGCTCGCCTCCAGCAGCAGCGCGTGGTAGCCGGTGTCCACCTCGAGGTACTCCGGGTCCGTGCCGTGGCCGGCCTCGCCGAGCTCCCGCAGCCGGGCGGCGAGGTCCACGAGGCGCCGCCGGGTGGGCTCGTCGGCCCGGACCGCGGCCAGGCGGGCGGCCGCGGGCTCGATCGCGGCGCGCAGCTCCGTGAGGTCCCGCAGCTGGTCGTCCCGCCCCGGGCCGCCCAGCCGCCACCGGATCAGCCGGGGGTCGAAGGGGTTCCAGTCGCGGGGCGGGCGGACGGTGACGCCCACACGCCGCCGGGACTCCACCATCCCCATGGACTCGAGGACGCGCACCACCTCGCGCACGAGCGTGCGGGAGACCCCGAACTCCTCCTCCAGGGCCGCGAGCGTCAGGACGGTGCCCGGCGTCCGCGCGCCCGCGGCGATGCTCCCGCCGAGCCGGTCCAGCACCCCGCTGTGCTGCTCCACCCCGTGCATGAACGCTCCGTCCGTCATGTGGCGCACGAACGCGCCTCCGTGTTGCCAAAAGTATGATCTTTCTGCCAGCCTAGCGTGTGTCGTGGATCACGACGAGACCCATGGCCTGCCCGCAGGCACGAGAGCATCGGAGACGCCCAGTGGAAGACTGGACACAGACCCTCGGAACCACGCCGCTGCTGCTGATCGCAGTGGGAGCGATCGCACTGATCCTGATCCTGGTGATCAAGTTCAAGCTGCACGCCTTCTTGACCCTGATCCTCGTGGCGCTGCTGACGGCGTTCGCCACCGGCATCCCGCCGGGCCTGATCCTCGACACCGCGGTCGGGGCCTTCGGCAGCACCCTCGGCGCGGTGGCCCTGCTCATCGGCCTGGGTGCCATGCTCGGCAAGCTCGTGGAGCACAGCGGTGGCGCGAAGGCGCTGGCCGACAAGCTGGTGGAGATCTTCGGCGAGAAGCGGGCGCCCTTCGGGCTCGGCATCGCCTCCCTGATCATGGGCTTCCCGATCTTCTTCGACGCCGGCCTGGTGGTCATGCTGCCGATCATCTTCGCGGTCGCCCGCCGGGTGAGCGGCAACAACGTGCTCCTCTACGGCATCCCCGCCGCCGGTGCGTTCTCGGTCATGCACGTCTTCGTGCCGCCGCACCCCGGTCCCGTGGCCGCCACCGAGCTCTACGGCGCCGACCTCGGCGTGGTCCTGCTCATCGGCCTGCTGCTGGCCTTCCCGCTCTGGTACGTCTCGGCGTACCTGTGGGGCAAGCGCGTGGGCAGCAAGTACGTCCTGCCCGTGCCCGCGCTCTTCGGCGACGTCGACGAGGACCAGCCCGTCAACCCGCCCCGGGTCTCCACGATCGTCGCCCTGCTGCTGCTGCCGCTCCTGCTCATCTTCATGAACACCGGCCTGGACTTCCTGCGCGCGGCCGGCACGGTCTCCGAGGAGGCCCCCTGGTTCCCCGTGCTCTCAGCGGTCGGGGCGTCCCCGGTCGCCCTGCTGATCTCGGTGCTCGTGGCCCTGTTCGTCCTCGGCACCCGCCGTGGTGAGCACGGCACGGCCCTCGAGAAGGTCATCGACTCCTCGCTGGGCCCGGTCGCCTCGGTCATCCTGATCACCGGTGCCGGCGGCATGTTCGGCGGCATCCTGCGCGCCTCCGGCATCGGTGACGCCCTGGAGTCCTCGCTGGACGGCATCGGCCTGCCCGTGATCTTCGCGGCCTACCTCATCGCCGTGGTGCTCCGCCTCGCCCAGGGGTCGGCCACCGTCGCCCTCGTCACCGCCGCCGGCCTGATGGCCCCGGCCGTGGCCGCCGGCAACTTCAACTCGGTGGAGGTCGCGGCCGTCGTGCTGGCCACCGCCGCCGGCTCGGTCTTCGCCGGCCACGTCAACGACTCCGGGTTCTGGCTCGTGGGCCGGCTCATGGGCATGGACGTCAAGACCACGCTGAAGACGTGGACCGTCCAGCAGGCCCTCGAGTCCGTCGTCGGCTTCGCCATCGTCCTCGTCATCTTCTACATCGCCTGAGGCTCCCCGTGCACAACATCTTCGACATCACCGGCCGGCTCGCCCTCGTCACCGGGTCCTCCCGGGGGCTGGGGCGGACCCTGGCCACGGGCCTCGCCGAGGCGGGCGCCCGCGTGGTCCTGCACGGGCGCGACGGTGACGCCCTCGCCCGGGTGCGCGACGAGATCACCCGGAGCACGGGCACGGCCCCGGCCACGGCGGCCTTCGACCTCACCGACGCCGAGGCGGTCCGGACGGGGGTCGAGGCGGTGGTGGCCGAGCACGGCGTCCCGGACATCCTGGTGAACAACGCCGGGATCCAGCGCCGGGCCCCCTTCGCCGAGTTCGCGGCCCAGGACTGGGAGGACATCGTCGCGGCGAACCTCTCGAGCGTGTTCCACGTGTCCCGGGCCGTGGTGCCCGGGATGCAGGAGCGCGGGTCCGGCAAGGTCGTCAACATCGCCTCCGTCCAGTCCGTGCTCGCCCGGCAGACCATCGCCCCGTACTCGGCCACCAAGGGCGGGGTGGCCATGCTCACCAAGGGGATGGCCGCGGACCTCGCCCGGCACAACATCCAGGTCAACGCGATCTCCCCCGGCTACTTCGCCACCGAGATGAACCAGGCACTCATCGAGGACGAGGCGTTCAACTCCTGGGTGGTCGAGCGGACCCCGGCCCGGCGCTGGGGCCGGGTCGACGAGCTCGTGGGCACGCTGGTCTACCTGTGCTCGGACGCCTCGAGCTTCGTCTCGGGGCACAACGTCCTGGTCGACGGCGGCATGACCTCCGTGCTCTGACCCGGGCCGCCAGCACCGCCCCCGGACCGTCCAGGAAGTACCAGGAGGAGAACTCATGAAGGCCATCGTGATCCACGGCAAGGACGACCTGCGGGTCGAGGAGGTGCCCACCCCGGAGCCCGCCGAGGGGCAGGTCCGGCTCCGGATCGCCTACGGCGGGGTGTGCGGGTCCGACCTGCACTACTGGGCCGAGGGCGCCAACGGCGAGTACGTGGTCCGGGAGCCCCTCGTGCCCGGCCACGAGGTCTCCGGCACCGTGGACCTCGACCCGGCCGGGGAGCTCCCGCCGGGCACCCCGGTGACGGTCCACCCGGCCACCTTCGGCATCCCCGAGCCCGGGATCGAGGACCGGCGCCACCTGTGGCCCGGCGGGGCCTACCTCGGCAGCGCCTCCACCCGGCCGCACACCCAGGGCGGGATGAGCGAGTACCTGCTGGTCCGCCGGGACATGGTCCGGGTGCTCCCGGCGGACCTCCCGCTGCGCCGGGCCGCGCTGGCCGAGCCGCTGGCGGTGGCGCTGCACGGACTGGCCGTGGCGGGGGGCGTGGGCGGCCGGCGCGTGCTCGTCTCCGGCTCCGGGCCCATCGGCCTGCTCGCCGCCGCGGCGGCCCTGGCCCGGGGTGCGGCGGAGGTCGTGGCCACCGACGTCCTCGAGGGCCCGCTGGACCGGGCGCGCCGGCTCGGCGTGCACGGCACCGTCCGGGTCGGGGTCGACCAGGTGCCGGCCGGGGCGTTCGACGTGGTGCTGGAGTGCTCCGGCGTGCCGGCGGCCGTGAGCCCCGCCCTGGTGGGGGCCCGTCGCGGCGGCGTGGTGGTCCAGCTGGGGATGGTGCCGGACGCGGCCCGGCCAGTGAACCTCGCCCCGCTGGTCTCCAAGGAGCTCCAGCTGCGCGGGTCCTTCCGGTTCGACGACGAGATCGACGAGGCGGTCGAGCTGCTCGCCGAGCGCCCCGGGATCGAGGACGTGGTCACGCACGTGTTCCCCGCCGACCGGGCGGTGGAGGCCTTCGCCGCGGCCCGGGACTCCGCGGCCTCCGGGAAGGTCCTCGTGTCCCTGGGCGCCGAGGACCCCCGCTGATGCCGGGGCCGGACGCGGACGGTGCGCCGGATCCCGTGGTGGTGGGCGTCGACATCGGCACCACGAGCACCAAGGCCGTGGCCTTCGCCGTGGGCGGTGAGCAGCTCGCCTCCTCCTCGGCCGGCTACCCGCTGGAGGAGCCGCACCCCGGCCACGCCGTGCAGGACCCCCTGCTGATCCTGCAGGCCGTGCTGGACACGGTCCGCGCCGTGGTCGAGGAGGTCGGGGCGGAGCGCGTGGCCGGCCTGTCCTTCAGCGCCGCGATGCACAGCCTGCTCGGGCTCTCGCCCGAGGGGGAGCCCCTCACCCCGCTCGTCACCTGGGCCGACACCCGGTCAAGCGTCCAGGCGGAGCGGCTGCGGGTGAGCACGGGCGGGCTCGCGCTGCACCGGCGCACCGGCACCCCGGTGCACCCGATGTCGCCGCTGACCAAGCTCGTGTGGTTCCACGACCAGGAGCCGAAGCTGTGCGAGCGCGTCGCCTTCTGGGCCGGCATCAAGGAGTTCGTGCTGCTGCGGCTGTGCAACGCGCTCGTGGTGGACCACTCGGTGGCCTCCGCCACCGGGCTCATGGACATCCACGAGCTGTCCTGGGACGGCGAGGCGCTCGCCCACGCCGGGATCCTCCCCGAGCAGCTGCCGGAGCTCGTGCCCACCACCCACGTCCTGCCCGGGCTGACGGACGAGGGCGCCCGGGACACCGGGCTGCCCGCCGGAACGCCCGTCGTGGTGGGGGCCAGCGACGGGCCGCTCGCCAACCTCGGGCTGGGCGCCGTCCGGCCCGGGGTCGCGGCGTGCTCGATCGGCACGAGCGGCGCGCTGCGCGTCGTCGTCGACCGTCCCGTGGTGGACCCGCTGGGACGGGTGTTCTGCTACGCCCTGACCCCGGGGCGCTGGGTGGTCGGCGGGGCGATCAACAACGGCGGCGTGGTCCTGGGCTGGGCGGGCGACGCCATCGCCCCGGACCTCGGGGAGGAGCCCGAGGAGGAGCTGCTCGCGCTCGCCGCGAGCGTCCCGGCCGGGTCCGGCGGGCTGCTCATGCTGCCCTACCTGCTGAGCGAGCGCGCCCCGCACTGGAGCTCGCTGCCCAAGGGCGCCTACGTGGGGCTGACCCGCGCCCACCGCCGCGAGCACCTGGTGCGCGCCGCCCTGGAGGGGGTGTGCCAGCAGCTGGGACTGGTCCTGCAGTCGATGCGCTCGGCGGGTCTGGCGGTCGAGCAGATCCGGGCGACCGGGGGATTCGCCCGGAGCCCGCTGTGGCGGCAGATGCTCACCGACGTCCTGGGGACGGACATCTCCTTCGCCTCGGGGCACGAGGGCTCCGGCTTCGGCGCCGCGCTGCTCGGGATGCAGGCGCTGGGACTGATCGAGTCGATCGACGTGGCCTCCGAGCTGGTGGAGGTGGAGTCCACCCTGCGCCCGGACACCGCCGACGCGGCGGTCTATGCGTCCCTGCAACCGGTGTTCGAGCAGCTCTACGAGGCGCTCGTGCCCACGTTCGCGTCCCTGCGCCGGCTGGCGCCCTCCCTGCCGCTCGAGCGCGACTGACCGTCCGGCGCCCACCGGGCGGTCACGGACCGGCTTACCGGGGCCCGGCCCTGGCCAGCCGGCGGACAGCTCCGCATGATGGACTGGTGGCAGCACCGCCGCGGGTCCGCGGGGGTGACCTCTCTCGGAAGGAGACGTGATGGTGAACTTCAAGGGGCTCACGGCCAAGGCCAAGCAGCTCGCCCAGCGCAACCCGGACAAGGTCGACAAGGCCCTCGACCGGGCCGGCAGCTTCGTGGACAAGCGCACCGGGCGCAAGTACGAGCGCCACGTGAGCACGGTCCAGCAGAAGGCACGGCAGTTCCTCGGCGGCGACCGGACCGGTGGGGACCGGACCGGTGGCGACCGGACCACGGGAGAGCACCCGGGCGGCCGGCCGGACCAGCCGGGAGGACCGGGCGTGCAGGACCGTCCCGGTGACGTGCCGGGCACCGAGGGCCCGGACCGGGGCCCGCGCCACTGAGCGGCCTCCACGGCGCCGCCCGGTCCTCGCCGGGCGGCCGGGACCGGACGGGTCCGCCTGCCGCGCTCGGCGGGCGGACCCGTTCCGCTGCGGCCGCCGGACGCCCGGGTCCCTCGCCGCGGGCGAGCGGGTCACCCGCCGAGGAAGTCCAGCAGCGCCTCGTTGACCTCGGCCCCGTGGGTCCAGAGCAGCCCGTGCGGGGCACCCTCGATCTCGACGTACTGCGCCTGCGGAAGGGCCTTGTGGAACTCCCGGCCCGTGGCGTCGATGGGCAGGATGTTGTCGGCGGTGCCGTGCACGATGAGGGCCGGGACGTCGATCTTCGGGATGTCGGCCCGGAAGTCCGTCAGCCAGGTGGGCTGGGCGGCCACCGACGCCACGGCCCCGGAACGGCTGGCGACGTTCCAGCTGACGTCCACGACCTCCTGGCTCAGCCGGTCCGTGCCCAGGAACGTGTCCGTGTTGTAGAAGTTGCCGAAGAACTCGGTGAAGAAGGCGTAGCGGTCGGCGGTCACGGCGGCGGCCAGTCCGTCGAAGACCTCCTGCGGCACTCCCGCGGGGTTGTCCTCGGTCTGCAGCAGGTAGGGCTCCAGCGAGCCCAGGAAGACCGCCTTGGCCACCCGGGAGGACCCGTAGGTGCCGAGGTAGCGCCCCACTTCCCCCGTCCCCATCGAGAATCCCACCAGGACGGCGTCGTCCAGGTCGAGGGTGCGCAGGACCGCGTCGAGGTCCGCGGCGAACGTGTCGTAGTCGTAGCCGGTCGTGGGCCGGCTGGAACGGCCGAACCCGCGGCGGTCGTAGGTGATGACGCGGTAGCCGGCCCCGAGCAGGGCGGTGGTCTGCTTCTCCCAGGACGAGCCGTCCAGGGGGTACCCGTGGATGAGGACAACGGGCTGACCGCTGCCGTGGTCCTCGTAGTACAGCTCGATGTCGGTGCTGTTCTCGGTGCCGACGGTGATGTGACCCATGAAGATTCTTCCTCTCGCTGGTGCGACGGATGGCGGGAAACGGTTGTTCCCTGCCGGCAAGCCTAGGGAACGGGCGTCTCCCGCGACATGGGCCCGGGGCACGGATTCCACGGTCCCCGCAGCGGCCCTCAGGAGACCAGGCTGGCGTAGACCACGTAGTTGTCGTCGAACTCCCCGGTGTCCGGGTCGTACCCGTCGCAGGTGATCAGCCGCAGCTCGGAACCCTCCGTGTTGCCGTAGACCTCGAGCGTGGGGAACTCGTCCTTGCCGTACTGCTCCCCGCGGTCGACGGCGAACACGGCCGTGGTCCCGTCCGCGCGGTCCACCTCGATCGTGTCCCCGGCCCCGAGGCGGCGCAGGTCGGCGAAGACGCCCGGCCCGCCGCCGGTGGCGTTGACGTGGCCCAGCAGCACCGCCGGGCCGCGCTCGCCCGGCGTCGGGGAGCCGGTGTACCAGCTCGCCGGGGCGCCCGGGTGCTCGGGCGGGACCTCGAGCGAGCCGTCCTCGCGCAGCCCCAGGTGCAGCAGCTCCGACCGGGTCCCGGTGGCCGGAACGGACAGGGAGACCGGCTCCGACGCGCCCAGGACCGCGGGAGCGTCCGCCGGGACGGCGGCCGGTGCGGTCGGAGGTGCGGGTGCCGCCGTGCTCGGGGCGGCGTCCGAGGACGCGGCGGGCGTGCCGCCCGGAGCCGCCGGGGCACCGGCGCCGGGTCCGGCGGCGCAGCCGGTGGCGAGCAGGACGGCGGTCGCCGCGGCGGCCCGCAGGCCTCCGCGGCGACCGGTGGTCGATCCCGTCATGGCAGGAACCGTCCCGCGGGATCAGGCCCGGGCAGCGCGCCGGCGCAGGGCCCAGGCGCCGCCGGCGACGGCGGCCAGGATCCCGCCGCCGAGGGCCACGGCCTCGGTGCTGGAGCCGGTCTCCTGGGCCACGCCGGTGTCGGCGCCGCCCTCGGGCATGGCGCCCATCTGGGAGGCGGTCAGCGTGCCGCACGCCGCCGGCAGGGTCGCGGCCAGGGGCAGCTCCTCGTTCAGCGAGCTCATCTTCTCGGCGGCGGCGGCCGGCATCTTGGCCGGGTCCACGCCGTGGACGACCACGACCGCAGTGCCGTTCTGCAGGGACTCGGCGGTCGCCGCGTCCAGCTCGAAGGTCCGCTCGTAGGTGTAGGAGCTGCCGCCGGGGAAGCGCTCCACGGCCAGGGCCGACTCGGCGCTGGTGTCGCCCTCGGTCGTGAGGGACGCGCCGATCATGCCGTAGAACGGGTGGCCCTCGGGGGTGGACACCACGCCGTCGCCGTCCGTGTCCGCGCCGGCGGGCGGGCACACGCCCTGGGCGCCGATGTGGATGTGCTGGGCGTGGGGGAACGGGCCGTCCATGAACGTCTCGGCCGCGCCGGAGACGTTCATGCTGACGGTCGCCTCGGTGCCGTGGACGTCGACCATGACGTCACCGGTGGTGCCGCTGCTGTTCAGGGTGTTCAGCGCGGCCTGGGCGGACCACGAGTCGTGCTCGTGGGCGGAGGCGGGGACCGCCGCCATGGTGAGCGCGCCGAGGGCCAGGGTGGGGACTGCGAGGAGCGTGGTCTTGCGCATGGGTTTCTCTCCTGTGTCGTACCGGGGATCGTACCGGGGGTCGTGCTGGTGCGCACTGTCGGAGTGTGCACGGTCAGTTCGGCGCGGGACGTCCCCCGGACGGGTGCCGGACGAAAAAAATCTTCGGGGCCCCGGACGGGGGAGCCGACCCGTCCGGTGCCGGTCCCGCGACGAACAGGAGCCATGGAGACAGCGCGTGTGTCGATGGCATTGCATCGAATTGGTGTGGCAGGGTGCAGAACGACACCGCTCTCGTTCGAGTCCCGGGCGAGGTGCTGCTCTCCGAGTGAACAGCGAGATCGTGTGAGCCAAGGACCCGCCGGCCGGAGCCGCGGAACCAGGAACCCGGCGCCGGCGCCGGGGCGGGCCGAGGAGCAGTCCGAGCTGCTGCGCCGCAGCGCCGGCGGTGACGAGGACGCCTTCGCCCGGCTGTACGACGCGACGTCGTCGACGGTGCACGGGCTCGTGCTGCGGCTGGTCCGCTCCCCGGAGCTGGCCGCCGAGGTGGTCCAGGAGGTCTACCTGATGGCCTGGCAGCAGTCGGAGCGCTTCGACCCCGGACGCGGTACGGTGCTGGCGTGGTTGTGCACCATGGCCCACCGCCGCGCCGTGGACCGGATCCGGCAGAGTCAGCGGGAGCGGGACCGGGACCAGCAGTACGAGGTCCGCCAGGTGCAGACGCCGGCCGACTCGACGTGGGGTGCGGTGGAGCAGTCCCTGGAGTCCGCGGAGGTCCGCGCGGAGCTCGGGGCGCTCAGCGCGCTCCAGCGGGAGGCCGTCTGCCTGGTGTACTACCGCGGGTACAGTCACCGGCAGGTCGCGGAGCACCTGGCGGTCCCGCTGGGCACGGCGAAGGCGAGGATCCGCGACGGGCTCAACAACCTGAGATCAGCACTGGGGGTGCAGCCGTGAAGGACGATCCGGGGAACGACCGGACCGACGACATCCACGACGACATCCATGAGGATGTCCACGACGACGCGGCACTCTACGCCGTGGACGCCCTCGAACCCGGCGAGCGCGCCGCATTCGAGCTCCATCTGCGGGGCTGCGCGGCGTGCCGGGCGGAGGTGGCCGCGTTCGGTGCGGTCGGAGCGCGCCTGGCCTCCGCCGTCGCCGTGCCGCCGCCGCCGGAGCTGCGGGCGGACGTCCTCGAGGCCGTGCGCGGGGCCCGGCGGTCGGAGCAGCAGGAGACGCCGGCCGGGACCCCGACCGGCACCCCGGCCGCGGCCACCGTGGTGCCCCTGGCGGATCGGCGCCGCTCCCGGCGCCGGTGGCTGGTCGCCGCCGCGGCCGCTGCCCTGCTGCCCGCCGCCGCCCTGGGGGGCTGGGCCGCCGGCACGCAGGCCGAGCAGCGGGAGCAGCAGCTCCTCGCCCAGCAGCAGGAGCGGCAGAACCGACTGCTCGGCGCGCCCGACGTCACGACCCGCCAGCTCGAGGTGGACGGGAGTCCTGCCACCCTGGTGCTCTCGGCGCAGGAGGATGCCGCCCTGTTCGTCGCCTCCGACCTCACGCGACCGGGGGAGGGGCGGGAGTACCAGCTGTGGCTCGTGCAGGACGAGACCGCGGTGCCGGACGTCCGTTTCGGCGGGGGGCAGGTGCAGGTCTGGCTGGACGGCGACGTCGACCGCGCCGAGGCCGTGGCCATGACGGTCGAGCCCGCCGGCGGCTCCGCGACGCCCACGCTGCCCGTGCTGGCCGCCGCGGAGATCTGAGGGCGGGCGCCCTCCGCGGCGACCGCGCCGGCAGCTCCCGGAGCGCCCGTCCTGAGGTCCCGCACGACCGGCCGGCGGGAAGGCGCCGCACCTCGGTGCGGTGACCGCTGTCCCGGGTGCCGGTCCGCGGCCGACCGCCCGCCGGACGGGTCGCACCGCCCGGCACGTCCGGCAGACGGCCGACGGTGCGCGCCCCGGACGCAGCGTCCGGGGCCCCGGCGCCACCGATGTGCTCCGCGGAGGCGGCGACATGCAGGCCGCAACCACGCATTCGGCCTCGGACGTGGAAGAGTTGGACCGTGCACCGGCGGCCGAGGGGCCCCGGGCACGAGGACGGGCGGTTCCCCCGCTTCCCGTCCACCGGCCGTCCCCCAGCGGCCGCTGTCCGCGCTCCCATCCCCCCAGGAGTCCCCATGCCGAACGACCACCGCCGCCCGGGCCCGCACGAGCACGCCGACGTGCCGCCGCGCGCCGCGGGGCACTCGATCGTCTTCGACTCGCCGGCCGACCTGGCCGCCTACACCCGCCACGACCGCCTGTCCCGCAGCGGGCCGCTGCTGCTCGCCCGTCGCGCCGGGTACCACCCCGACGGGTCGTGGCCCTGCTCGGCGCTCGAGTCCGCCCAGAACGTCCTCGCCACCCGGGCGCGCACGATGATCGAGATCGAGCTGCGCACCACGGTCGACGGCCGGTGCGTGGTGCTGCACGAGGCCGTCATGGGGCACGGGAGCACCGGGGCCGGGCCGGTGAGCGACCAGTCGGCCGACTACGTGCTCAGCCAGCGCCTCGTGGACAACTACGGCGAGGTCACCCGGTTCCCGGTCCGGGAGGCCGCCGACTTCCTCGACTGGGCGGTGACGGCCGGCGCGGTGCTGTGGCTCGACGTCAAGAACGTGTCGCCGCAGCACGTCGTCGAGCTCGTCCGCACGCACCGCGCCGAGAGCCAGGTGGTCGTCGGCGTCAACGGCCTGACCGAGCTGACCGCCTACCGCCGGATCGCCCCGGACCTCGTCTACTTCGTCCCGACCCACCCGGACGGCCTGCCCACGGTCGACGACGTCCGCCGGGAGGTGCCCGACATCGAGCGGGTGGTCGGGTTCGCCGGCCACTACGTCCCGGACATGGAGGAGAGCCTGCGGATGCTGGGCTGGAACGTGCCGATGCGGCTCGAGCTGCACCGCTACGACGAGAACCTGCCCACCGACGCCCTGGACGTGCACTACTACCGCCGCGCGGTCGAGGCCGGCTTCGGCATCCTCTCCACGAGCCACTACCGGGAGGTGTCCGACCTCCTCGGCCTGGCCGGGTGGGCGCCGAAGCGCGTCGACGGGGCGCCGCACCGGTCGGGCGGGAGCGCGCACCGCCGCAGCTGAGCCGGACCCGGCGTCGCGGAGGCCGGCCGCCGGGTCCCGGGCGGGCGCCCCCACGACGACGCCGGGCACCCCGGGGTCGGGGTGCCCGGCGTGCTCGTGCGGACGGTCAGTCGTCGCCCGGGGCGTCCTCGGGCGCGTCGCCCTCGGCCTGGGAGGGCTTGTTGTCGTCGGGGTCGACGGCCGACACCACGTGCTGGTCCTCGGGGACGTCCCCCTCGGCCTGGGTCGGCTTGTTCTCGGCGGGGTCCGGGGTGGTCTCGCTCATGGCGTTCCTTCTTCCTCAGCAGGGTGACGGTCCGGTGCCACGCTACGCCTGCGCTCGGAGCGGCGACAAGGCGGCAGGCACCCCCTACGCCGCGCGGCCGGCGACGACCGCGGCGTAGAGCTGCGCGGGGATCAGCCCGGTCCGGTGGGCGCGCTCGACCGCGGCGAAGCCCTCCTCGGTCTCCTCGTACGGGAAGTGGATGAGG
Source organism: Kocuria kalidii (assembly GCF_044462225.1). Lineage (NCBI taxonomy): Bacteria > Bacillati > Actinomycetota > Actinomycetes > Micrococcales > Micrococcaceae > Kocuria > Kocuria kalidii. The sequence goes on from NZ_JBISWJ010000078.1 coordinate 38,707, forward strand.
TCGGCCGCGAGCTCCCAGTGGTCGATCATGCCGCCGGCCCAGAGCTGGCAGATCTGCCAGGGGGTGTCCGCCGAGAAGCTGGGGACGTCGGGCAGGACGTACTCGCCGACCGGGACCCGCCACGCCTCGAGGCGGTCCAGGTCCGCGGCGAGCTCCTCGAGGGTGTCGTAGTGGCCCGCCCGGTCCGGGTCCACGGTCCCGCCGGGACTGGCGAGCTCGACGTCGTAGCCGCCCTCGGCCGCGGCGAACACGGAGGTGGGTCCGGGCTCCCCGCCGACGCCGGCGTCGAGGGGCAGCTGCGACGGCAGCCACTCCCAGCCGTCCCCGAGCTGGTCCATCTCCAGGTCCCGGTAGGCCACCCAGCCGCGGGCGACGAGCAGCTCCTGGGCGTCGTCGTCCCACGTCCCCTGCGCAGCGCCGTCGACGTCGACGACGGGGTTGCCGGCCGCGGCGTGGAACTCCCGCCGCTGCTGCTTCTTCTTGGCGGCGGCCTTCTTGCGGGGCTTGCTCTTGGGCACGGATCCTCCTGACGGGCGGGGACGGTCGGGTCAGCGGTCCCCCGGACCTCCCATGATCGCGCATGCGCGGCGGTTCAGGGGCGCCGGGTCCGGTCGCCGGGCTGCCGCACGACGGCCAGCAGGTCCGGGGCGGCGCCGCGCACGGGCCGGGCGTGACCGGCGCCGGTCCCCGCCCACCGGGGCGTCGGCCCCGCCGGTCCCACGGGAGTGCTGGCCCCGCGCCCAGGGTCGGGCGACCGGCCCCCAGTGCTGGGCCGCTGCCCCGCCCGCGGCTAGTCTGGCCGGGACCCTGCCGACCGCCCCGGCCACCCCGACCGAAGGATGCCCCCATGACGTCACCCCGGACCACCCCCTCGCCGACCGGCCCCGTGCGCTACGCGGTGGTCGGACTCGGGCAGATCTCCCAGCAGGCGTTCCTGCCCGCCATGGCCCGGGCCGGCAGGTCCGTGCTGGCCGCCCTGGTCACCGGCACCCCGGACAAGGCCCGGGAGCTCGCCGCCGAGCACGGCGTGCCCGCGTACTCCTACGAGGACTACCCGGCGCTGCTGGCCTCCGGCGACGTGGACGCCGTCTACGTGGCCACGCCGGTGTTCCGGCACCGCGAGTTCGCCGAGCCGGCGCTGGAGGCGGGCATCCACGTCCTGGTGGAGAAGCCGATGGAGACGTCCGTCGAGGACTGCCGGGCGATGGTCGAGGCCGCCGAGCGCGGCGGGGCCCGCCTGATGGTCGCGTACCGGCTGCACCACGAGCCGGGCACCCTCGAGCTGCTCACCCAGGTCCGGGACGAGGGGCTCGTGGGGGACCCGCGGCTGTTCACCGCCGTCTTCACCCAGGACATCGACGAGGCCAACCACCGCGGGCACTCCGGGTTCTGGGGCGGGCCCATCCCGGACATGGGCAGCTACCCCCTCAACGCGGTGCGCAACCTGTTCGCAGCCGAGCCCCTGGAGGTCCACGCGATGGGCGTGCGGACCCCGGGGCGCGGGTTCAACTTCGACGACACCGTGGCGGTGACGCTGCGCTTCCCCGGGCAGCGGCTGGCGCAGTTCAGCATCAGCTACGCGGGCGAGGCCACCGAGCAGTTCACGGTGGTGGGCACCGGCGGCGTGGTCGCGGCGCAGCCGTGCTTCGGCTTCGGCCCCGAGGTGGGGATCGGCTGGACCGTGACCCGGGACGGGCGGACCGAGACCCGCACCCACGACCCGGTGGAGCAGTTCGCGGGCCAGACCGAGTACTTCTCGGACTGCATCCTCGACGGCACCGCCCCCGAGGCCGGCGGCGAGGAGGGGCTGCTGGACGTCCGGGTGCACGAGGCGGTGCTCGCGTCCCTGGAGACCGGCCGGCCCGTGCGCCTGGAGCCCGCGGACCGCGCGGTGCGCCCGTCCGCGGACCAGGTGCGGGCCCTGCCGCCCGTGGCGGAGCCCGACGACGACGAGCTCGTGGCCCAGGTCCCGCAGAACGGCTGAGCCCCGGCGGGGCGGGTGGTCCGGGAGCGGCCGCTCCCGGCGCCCGAGGCGGAGCCCGTGCCCGTCCGGTGCGGGCACGAGCTCCGGACCGGGGATCTTCCGCGGCACGGGAGCGATCGCCGGGCGGGACGGTCGGGTCGTGGAGGTCCGGGTCTGTTTCGGCGGACCGCCGCGACCGTAGACTCCGAGGACCATCCGACGCCCAGGGAGGCTCGCCCACCATGAAGCACTACCTGCTCAGCATCGAACAGCCCGACGGCGGACCGGCGGCCCCGGAGATCCTCGAACCGGTCATGCGCGACGTCGCCGCCTTCAACGAGGAGCTCAGGGCGGCCGGGGCGTGGGTCTTCGCCGGGGGCCTGGACCGGGCGGAGGCGTCCGTCGTCGTGCGCTTCCACGGCGACGACGTGGTGACCACGGACGGCCCCTACGAGCGCGAGGACGAGCACGCCGGGGGGATCTGCATCGTGGCCGCGCCGGACTACGACGCCGCCATCGAGTGGGGGCGGAAGCTGGCGCAGGCGACCACCCTGCCCGTGGAGGTGCGGGAGTTCCAGGGCGAGCCGCAGGAGCACCTGGCGTAGGACCCTGCCGGCTCCTCCTCGACCCGGGGGCAGGAGCTGTTCATGCCGGTTGCCTGCCGGCCCTCGGGGCGTTCCACGCGATGGTACGGCTCCCCTTCAGCGGGAGCGTGCAGCGGCCTTCTCCCGGAGCGCGTCGAGGGCTTCGGCGACCACGTCCTCGACCGGCCGGCCGATGTCGAGAGCGCGGCCGGGCTCGTCCGGACCCAGCGGCTCGAGGGCTTCGAGCTGGGAGGTCAGCAGCGACGCGGGCATGAAGTGCTCGCTGCGCCCCTCGAGCCGTGCGGTCAGCACGTCGGGTGTCCCGTGCAGGTGCAGAAACACCATCCGGGGCGCCGCGCGGCGGATGCGGTCCCGGTAGCTTCGTCTGAGCGCGGAACAGGCGAGGACCAGCCCGGTCCCGTCCCGGTCCGCGTCGCGCAGCCTCTCGCCGACGCTGTCCAGCCACGGCCGGCGGTCGGCCTCCTCCAGGGGCGTGCCGGCAGCCATCTTCCGGACGTTGGCCAGCGGGTGCAGGCTGTCGGCGTCGAGGAACGGCATCCCCGCCTCGTGGGCCACCAGGGCGCCGATGGTCGTCTTGCCGGACCCGGAGACGCCCATGACCACCACGAGCGGGGCGCCGGCCCGGGCGCCGTCCTGAGCGCTCACCAGTCGTGGACGGTGCCGTCGGCCAGCCGGTTGTACGGCAGGTAGGCGTTGGCGTAGTCGTACTTGGCGGCCTCGTCCTCGTCGATCTCCACGCCCAGGCCGGGGGTGTCGCCGGGGTGCAGCAGCCCGTTCTGGAAGGTCATGTCCTGCCGGAACACGGTGTTGGTCCGCTCGGAGTGCGGCATGTACTCCTGGAGACCGAAGTTGTGGATCGCCATACCCACGTGCATCTGCGCGGCCAGGCCCACCGGGGAGACGTCGGTGGGTCCGTGGAAACCGGACTTGATCTGGTACATCGCGGCGAGGTCCATGACCTTCTTCAGCGGCGAGATGCCGCCGAAGTGGGTGGAGGCACACCGGACGTAGTCGATGAGCTGCTCCTGGATGAGGTCCTTGATGTCCCACACGGTGTTGAACACCTCGCCGATGGCCAGGGGGGTGGTGGTGTGCCGGCGGACCAGGCGCAGGGCCTCCTGGTTCTCGGCCGGGGTGCAGTCCTCGAGCCAGAACAGGTCGTAGGGCTCGAGGGACTTGCCGAGCTGGGCGGCCTGGAGCGGCGTCATCCGGTGGTGGCCGTCGTGCAGGAGCATCATCTCGGGGCCGAACTCGTTGCGCACGCCCTCGAAGACGGTGGGGATGTGGCGCATGTAGGCGCGGGTGTCCCAGTCCTCCTCGGCCGGCAGGGCCGAGCGCTGGGCCGGCTCGTAGTCGTAGCGCTCGCCGGAGGCCTGCGGCTGGGAGGCCACGCCGTACAGGGCGGTGATGCCTGGCACCGAGGACTGCACGCGGATGGCGGTGTATCCGTGCTCTTGCTCGGAGCGGATCGAGTCGAAGATCTCCTCGAGATCCCGGCCCGAGGCGTGCCCGTAGGTGGCCAGACCGCGGCGGGAGGCCCCACCGAGCAGCTGGTAGACGGGCAGTCCGGCGACCTTGCCCTTGATGTCCCACAGGGCCATGTCCACCGCGGCGATGGCGGCCATGGTGACCGGGCCGCGGCGCCAGTAGCCGGAGCGGTAGAGGAACTGCCAGGTGTCCTCGATGTTCGCCGGATCCCGGCCGATCAGCAGCGGCACGAGGTGGTCCGAGAGGTACGTGGCGACGGCCAGCTCACGGCCGTTGAGCGTGGCGTCCCCGATGCCGGTGATTCCCTCGTCGGTCGTGATCTTCAGGGTCACGAAGTTGCGGGTGGGGCTGGTGACGATGACCTTCGCCTCGGTGATCTTCATGGTGTTCCTTTCGTGGGGAGGGTGGTGAGTGGCTCCGGGTCGGCCGGCCACGGGTGCTGTGGGCGCAGGTCAGTGGGGCGCGGCGGCGAGCTCGGCGGCGAGCCGGCTGACACGGGCGACGACGTCGTCCTGAGCGGCGAGCTCCGGATCCAGGAGGTCCAGGAGCGCACGGACGCGGTCCGGGGCGGCGTTGGCGGCCAGGACCTGCTCGGCGGCGGTGTCCTGCACCTCCGTCCGCCCGTCGAGGAAGGCGGTCCAGGCGGCGATCATCCGGGCGGCGGCCTCGCCGTCCCGGCCCGCGGTCCGTTCGGCGGTGAGCACCGGCACGGCGCGCATCTGCAATTTGGCGGAGCCGTCGATCCCGATCTGAGCCAGGTGGTGGGCGATCCGCGGATTGGTGAAGCGCTCGAGCAGAGCCGTCCGATAACCGGGCAGATCCAGGCCCGGTGCGGTGAGGTGGGCGCACGCCTCGTCCCAGAACTCCTCGATCCAGCTCCGGCAGGCCGGGTCGGCGAGGGCCTCCGCCACGGTGGCGTGCCCGCGCAGCTGCCCGGCGTAGGCCAGCAGGGAGTGGGCGCCGTTGAGCAGCCACAGTTTCCGGTTCTCGAACGGCTCGATCTCGTCGACGAACACCGCCCCGGCGCGCTCCCAGTCGGGTCGCCCGGCCGGGAAGTCCCCGGAGAGCACCCAGCTGCGGAACGGCTCCGTGACCACGGGGGAGCGGTCGGCCCGGCCCGTCTCGCGGGCCACGGTTCCGCTCAGCTCCTCCTCGGCGCGCGGGGTGATCCGGTCGACCGAGGTGGACACGAAGGACACGTGCTCCTCGACCCAGCGGCCCAGCCCGGGGTCCACGGCGGCCGCCAGGCCCTGCACGGCGTGGCGGGCGGCGGTGCCGTTGGCGGCGAGGTTGTCGCACGGCACCACGGCGATCGGCCCTGCACCGGCGCGACGGCGCGCGACGAGGCCGGCGACGAGCCGGCCCGCCATCGTGGCCGGGGCACCGGAACCGGTGCGCAGCCGCTCCAGCTCGGCGGCGACCGCGGGCACGGACGGGTCGAAGGACAGTCCCGGGCCCAGATGGTAGGCGGCCTCGGTGACCGTGATGGTCACGGCGGCGGTGCCGGGGGCGGCGAGCAGCTCGCGGAGCCGATCGACGTCGTCGGCGGGGCGGGCTTCGGCGACCGAGCCGATCACCTCGTAGCGGTCGCCGTCGCCGGCCCGCTCCACGAGCGTGTAGAGCCCGTCCTGCGACTCCAGCAGCTCGGCCACCGCGGGGCTGCGCCCGGTGAAGGCGGCGTAGCCCCACTGCGGGTCGGCGGGGTCCGCCTCCGCGTGCTGGGTGTACCAGGCCTGGTGGGCGCGGAAGAAGGCGCCCAGACCCAGGTGGACGAGGCGCACCGGGGGCCTGGGCAGGTTCAGGTCGGCGCGGTTCAGGGGGGTGCTCACAGCTTGAAGGCCCTTCGGGGTGCGGTGTCGACGACGTCGACGATGATCTCGGCGGCCCGTTCCGCCGAGATCCGGTGCTCAGCCACGAGCCGGGCGAGGAAGGATGCCTCGGTCCGGCGGGAGGCGTCGTGGCGGGCGGGGATGGAGCAGAACGCGCGGGTGTCGTCGATGAACCCGGAGGACCGGGAGAAGCCCGCGGTGCCTGTGACGGCGGAGCGGAAGCGGAGCATGGCGTCGGGCTCGTCGATGAACCACCACGGCGCGCCCACGTACACCGAGGGGTAGAAGCCGGCCAGCGGGGCGATCTCGCGGGAGAAGACGGTCTCGTCGATGGTGAAGAGCACGAGGTGGAAGTTCTCGGCCGTGCCGAAGTCCGCGAGCAGCGGCTGCAGGGCCCGGGTGTACTCCATGGCGAACGGGATGTCGTGGCCGGTGTCGGCGCCGTGCCGGGCGAACGTCTCCGGGGAGTGGTTGCGGTGGACGCCCGGGTGCAGCGTCATGACGAGCCCGTCGTCGACGGCCATCCGGGCGAACTGGTAGGTCATGTTCGCCTCGAACGCCTCGGCCTCCGCCGGGGTGGCCTCCCCGCGCAGGCCCTTCTCGAACAGGCGTCCGGCCTCGCCGGCGTCCATCCGTAGCGTCCGGGCGGTGAGCGTGCCGTGGTCGGTGGACACCGCACCGTGGGCGAGGAAGTGTGCGCGCCGGTTCTGCAGGGCGCGCAGGTACCCCTCGTAGCCGCCCACCCCGTCCCCGGCGGTGTCGACCAGCCGCCGTGCCTTTTCGGCGAAGCCGGCCCCGGAGAACTTCACGTAGGCGTCGGGGCGGAAGGTCGGCAGCACCCGCCCGGCGAACGTCTCGTCCGCGGCCAGGCGGGCGTGCGCGGCGAGGTCGTCCAGCGGGTCGTCGGTGGTGGCCATGACCTCGAGGCCGAAGCGCTCGAACAGCGCCCGCGGCCGGAACTCCGGCTGCTCGACGAGAGCCTGGAGCCGGTCGTAGAGCTCGTCCGCGTGCTCCTCGCCGATCAGGGCGTCGTCGATGCCGAACACGTCGACGAACTCCGAGCGCAGCCAGTACCCCGAGGCCGTGCCGTCGAAAAGGTCCCAGTGGCGGCAGAAGAGCCGCCAGGCCTCCCGCGGATCCGCGGGGGATCCGCCCACGCCGAGGTCGGCCAGGGCCACGCCGTTGGCGTGCAGCAGACGGGTGACGTAGTGGTCGGGGCTGATCAGCATCCCGGTGGGATCCGGGAAGGGCGTGTCCTCGGCGAGGATCCGCGCGTCCACGTGGCCGTGCGGGGAGACGATCGGGAGGTCCTCGACCAGGGCGAGGAGGCCCCGGGCGATGGACCGGGTGCCCGGGTCCGCCGGCAGGAGGCGGTCGGGATGGGCTGCTATCGACGCTGACATGCTTCCATGACAGTCCCGCCGCAGGGGTCAGGACAACGAGTTGCCGTCTGTTGCTGGTGACGCGGCCGAGGACTCTCGCACCACCAGACGGGTCGGCAGCACCATGGGCCGGCTCGAGGTGGGGGAGGCCCCGCGCGTCATGGCCAGGAGGTTGTTCACCGCGGTCGCGCCCAGGGCCTGCATCGGCGCCGCCACGGAGGTCAGCGAGGGGCTGATGAAGTCGAGGCCCTGGATGTTGTCGAAGCCGACCACGGCCACGTCCTCCGGGACCCGCACCCCGTGCCGGCGTAGCTCCCGCAGGAAGCCCATCGCCATGAGGTCGTTGTAGAGGACCACCGCAGGGACGCGGTGCTCGAGCCAGCGGGCCGCTGCCTGCCGGCCTCCCTCCGTGGTCGGTTCGAAGGGGCCCAGCCGGTGCACCCTCAGCTCCAGCTCCAGGGCGGACTCGCGCAGCGCCCGCCACCGCGTGCCGTCCGTCCACGAGGCCTCCGGACCGGCCACGTAGAGGATCGAGCGGTGCCCCGCAGCGGCCAGATGCTCGGCGGCGCGGCGCATGCCCCGCGGGTTGTCCGGGACCACACAGGCGACACCGTTGACCGCCCGGTTCACCACGATCGTGGGCTTCTGCTTGGCCATCATGCGAATCGCCGAGTCCGACATCCGCGAGCTGGTGAGCAGGACGCCGTCCACCAGGGGCAGAGTCCGCTCCAGCGCCTGACGCTCCTTGCGGTCGGACTCGTGGGTGTGTGCCAGCAGGACGATGTACCCGGCCTCGGCGGCGGCCTCCTCGGCCCCGCGGATGAGCTCGAAGTACGCGGGGTTGGAGATGTCCGAGACCACCACGGCGATCATGTTCGTGCGCCGGTCCTGCTCCGTGCCCGACCGGGACACGGACGTGGAGCGGTAGCCCAGCTCCTCGGCCGCGAGCCGGACCCGCTGCGCCGTCTCGAAGGACACGCGGCCGGGGCGGGCGAACGTCCGGGAGACGGTGGACGGGGCCACCCCCGCGGCGCGGGCGACGTCGTAGATGGTGGGGCGCGGGCTGCGCGGTGCCCGCTCCTGACCGGTGTCCACCGCCATCGCCACCCCTCGTCAGCCCGGACCCTCCCGCTGTCCCCCGATCATAGTCATCGGGGTCCTGAGGGAGACCGGCCGTGGCAACGCAGCAGCGACGCGGGGGCAACGCCGTGGCAACAAGGAGCAACCCGCTGACGCCCGGATGAGTCCGATCTCACACTGGGGGACACGGTTCCTGCGACGGTGCGAAGGTCTTCCGGCCCGCCGCCGCACGGTGATCCGTCCAGGCCACGTCGACCAGAAGAAGGACCCCCATGCCGCCCGTCCGACCATCGGTACCACGCCTCGTGCTCCTGGCCACCGGCACCCTGCTGCTCACGGGCTGCACGGGAGCCCCGGGGGCGGACGGCGACGGCAGGACCCTCGTGCTGTCGCTGAACCAGACCGAGTCCCACCCCTCCTACATCGCCCTGACCGCGTTCGGCGACCGGCTCGCGGATCGCACCGACGGGCGCTGGGACGTAGAGGTGTACGCCAACGAGACGCTCGGGGCCCAACAGGAGGTCGTCCAGCTGGTCGGCGACGGCGCCGTGGACATGGCCGTCGCGTCCGGCACGCAGCTGGAGAACCTCAACGCCGACTTCCGGACCTTGAACCTGCCCACGGTCTTCGACGACATCGAGCACCAGCTCGACGTGATCAATGACGACGCGATCGTGGGCGAGCTGTTCACCTCCTTGGAGGAGAGCACCACGCTCACCGTCCTCGGCGGGCTGACCCAGGGCGCGCGCAACGTCTACACCGCCGAGGGCCCGGTCGAGCGTCCCGAGGACCTCAACGGCAAGAAGATCCGCGTCCAGGAATCCGACATCCACATCGACATGATCGAGGCGATGGGCGGCTCCGCCACGCCCATGGCGTACGGCGAGGTCTACACGGCCCTGCAGTCCGGGGTGCTCGACGGCGCGGAGAACAACGAGATCTCCTACCTGTCCCAGAAGCACAACGAGGTGGCCGAGCACATGGCGCTGACCGAGCACCTCGTCGGCCTCGACTACGTGGTGATGAACACCGACGTGCTCGAGGGCATGTCCCCCGAGGACCGCGCGGTCTTCGAGGAGGAGTGGGTCACCACCTCCGAGCAGCACGCCGAGCTGTGGACGACCGAGACAATCGCCGCCATCGAGGCGGCCGAGGAGTCCGGGACCGTGTTCACCGCAGTGGACGAGGCCGCGTTCGACGCGGCCCTTGCCCCGGTGGTCGACAAGTACCTCGAGACCGACGACGCCCGGAAGCTCTACGACGACGTCCGAGAGGCGGCCCAGCAATGAGCGCGATCAAGAACGTCCTGGACCAGCTGCTCGCAGGGCTGTGCATCGCCCTGTTCACGGCGCTCGTGCTCGTGGTCACCTGGCAGGTCTTCACCCGCCAGGTGATCGGCGACCCCAGCACGTGGACCTCCACGACGGCCCAGTACCTGTTCGTGTGGCTGTCGCTGTTCGGCGCGGCGTACGTGTTCTCGGAGCGCGGCCACATCGCCGTGGACTTCCTGGCGCGCAAGACCGGTGGACGGGCCCAGAAAGCGGTCGGGGCCTTCACCATGCTCGTCGTTCTCGCCTTCGCGCTGATCGTGCTCATCTGGGGCGGGCTGCGCGGCGTCGGCCTGACCTGGGCCCAGAACGTCTCCGGCCTGCCGGTGAACGTTGGGCAGATGTACCTGGCTTTGCCCGTCTCCGGCGCGCTGATCACGTTCTACGCGCTCCACCACCTCCGCAAGATCGCCGTGGGCCGCGAGGCCGGCCTGCCGATCAACGAGGACGAGGAGATCGGCCGGCACACCAGCTCCATGCCACTGATCGCCTCCCAGGACCCGCGGATCACCGAGACCCGCCTCGATCCCCGCCTCGATCCCCGCCTCGACGGGTCCTCGGATCCCGACGACGACACCCAGAAAGGACGGTGAGGTCCCGTGGATCCCGCCATCATCGCCGGCATCATCCTCCTGGTCGGCATCGTCGTCCTCCTGGCCCTGGCCGTGCCGATCGCCGTGGCCGTCGGGTTCTCGTCGTTCATCGCCCTGGCCGTGGTCATCGGCCCCGAACCCGCGTCCTTCGTGGGCGCCCAGCGGCTGTTCACCGGCATCAACTCCTTCACGCTGCTGGCCATCCCCTTCTTCATCCTCGCCGGGGAGCTGATGAACACCGGCGGCATCGCGGCCCGTCTCATCGACGCCGCCAAGGTGCTCGCGGGCCGGATGCCCGGCTCGCTCGCCCAGACCAACGTGGTGGCCAACGCGCTCTTCGGCTCCGTCTCCGGAGCCGCCGTGGCCTCCGCCGCGGCCATCGGAACCGTCATGGGTCCGCGCCAGCGCGAGGAGGGCTACACCCGGTCATACTCCGCCGCCGTCAACGTCGCCTCGGCGCCCGCCGGGATGCTCATTCCGCCGTCCAACACCCTCATCGTCTACTCGCTGGTGTCCTCCACCTCGATCGCGGCCCTGTTCATGGCCGGCTACGGCCCGGGCCTGCTGTGGGCACTCGCCTGCATCGTCGTAGTGCTCCTGTACTCCCGCCGCCATCCCGGCGCCGGGAGGACCCAGCGGGTCCCCCTCGGCGTGGCCGTGCGCACGCTGCTGAAGGCCGTCCTGCCGCTGCTGATGATCGTCATCGTGATCGGCGGCATCCTGACGGGCGTCTTCACCCCGACCGAGTCGGCCGTGATCGCCGTGCTCTACAGCTTCGTGCTGGGCCTGGCCTACCGGCAGATCTCGCTCCGCCAGCTGCCGGGGATCCTGCTCAACGCGACCCGCACCACCGCGATCGTGATGCTGCTCGTGGGCGTGTCCACGATCATGGCCTGGGTCATGTCCTACTCGCGGATCCCGCAACTGATCTCCGACGGGCTGCTGGGAGTCACGGAGTCCCCGACCCTGATCCTGCTCATGATCCTGCTCGTGCTGCTCGCCGTGGGCACCTTCCTGGACCCCACCCCGGCGATCCTGATCTTCACCCCGATCTTCCTGCCGGTCGTCGTGAGCTTCGGCATCGACCCGATCCACTTTGGGCTGATCATCGTGTTCGCCCTCTCCCTGGGCACCATCACCCCGCCGGTCGGCAACGTCCTCTTCGTCGGCGCCCGGGTGGCTGGGCTACGCGTGGAACCGGTGATCAAAGCGCTTGTGCCGTTCTTCCTGGCCCTGGCGATCGTGCTACTGGTCGTCACCTTCGTGCCCCAGCTGAGCCTGTGGCTGCCGGGGGCCGTGGGTCTCCTGGAGTAGGCGGCAGGCCGCGAGAATCAAGGCCCGGCTCCGGGAAAGGCGCATGCCTTTCCCGGAGCCGTCATCGTGCCGGGTGGACCCGCAGGGGCCGTGCCCGGTGCCCGAATACCGCCAGGTGCAACCGGCGGCAACTCATTGAGGCTCCACAGTGACGCGGATCACTATGGGGCATTCGCTCAATCGCCTACGACCGCGGTGGCTCACCCCGGTGACCCGTCCTTGGCGGAGGCTCGAAAGAAAGTCACCACCATGCATCGATCGTCGCAGCACCGGCGCACCCGGACCCTCGCCCTGGCCGTCGTCGCCGTCCCCCTGTCCCTCGCCCTCGGTCCCGGCGCCGTCGCCGCGCCCCCGGAGCATGCCGGCGGCAGTGCGGACAAGGGGAGCAACCAGGGCAACCACGGAAAGCCGCCAGAGCTCCAGGCCCGGGTGAAGGACATGATCGAGGTCAGGGGCCGGGCTTTCAAGGACCTCAACGCCAACGGGAGGCTGGATCCGTACGAGGACTGGCGGCTGCCGGTCGCCCAGCGCGTGGACGACCTGGTCGCGCAGATGACGCTGGAGGAGAAGGCCGGCCTGATGCTGGTCGACACCCTCAACGCCGAGTGCGACCAGGGAACCGGCACACGGGGCGTGCTCGGCCCGGCGGCCGACGACTACATCAACACGCAGCACATGCACCGGTTCATCCTGCGCAACACCGTCACCAGCGAGGATCGGGCGGTCTGCGGCGAGCCCGGCAGCGGCTTCCGCGCCAGCACGAGCCTCACCCCCGGAGAGGCCGCGGGCTACATGAACACGGTCCAGGAGCTGGGAGAGGCCACGCGCCTGGGCATCCCGATGCTCTACAAGTCCAACGCGCGCAACCACATCGACCCGGACGCCCGCGCCGGCATCAACGAGTCCGCCGGCGCTTTCACCGCTTTCCCCAAGGAAGCCGGCATCGCCGCCGCCGCCCTGGGCGAGCAGGCCCACAGGACCGGGGAGGACCCGACCATCGGCGACATGTCCGTGGTGGAGGACTTCGCCGAGGTGATGGGCGCGGAGTGGGCCTCGATCGGGCTGCGCGGGATGTACGGCTACATGGCCGACCTCTCGACCGAGCCGCGCTGGTACCGAGCGCACGAGACGTTCACCGAGGACGCCGACCTCGGCGCGAACATCATGGGCAGTCTGGTGGAGAGCCTGCAGGGCCCGGCCGGCGAGGACGGGGTGTCACTGAGTCCGGACACCTCGGTCGCCCTGACCATGAAGCACTTCCCGGGCGGCGGCCCGCAGGAGTTGGGCCTGGACCCGCACTACTCCTTCGGCAAGACCCAGGTCTACCCCGGTGACGCCTTCGGCTACCACCTCAAGCCCTTCGAGGCCGCGATCGACGCCGGGGTGTCCTCGATCATGCCGTACTACGGCGTACCGATGGGCGTGACCCACGACGGCGTGACCTACGACCAGACCGGGATGGCATTCTCCGACCAGATCGTCAACGACCTGCTGCGCGAGGAGCTCGGCTTCGCCGGCTACGTGAACTCCGACACCGGCATCATCAACGACCGCGCCTGGGGCCTCGAGGAGAGCACCGTCCCGGAGCGCGTCGCCGCGGCCGTCAACGGCGGCACCGACACCCTGTCCGGCTTCCACGACGTGGCCACCATCACCGACCTGGTCGACAGCGGACTGGTCACCGAGGAGCGCGTGACCGAGGCCGCCGAGCGGCTCGTCGAGCCGCTGTTCCGGATGGGCCTGTTCGAGAACCCCTACGTGGACGCGGCGGCGGCCGGAGACGTCGTCGGCAACGATTCCCACCGCGAGACCGCGCTGGACGTCCAGCGCAAGTCGGCCGTGCTGCTGCAGAACCAGGACACCCCCGCAGGCGGCAAGGCGCTGCCGCTGCAGGACGGGTCCGATGTCTACATCCTCGGGGACTTCACGCAGGAGACGGTCGAGAGCTACGGCTACCAGGTGACCGACGGCAACACCGAGGATCCTGCCGACCGCCCCAGCGCTGAGGGCAGCGACCACGTGCTGATCTCGGTGACCGCGCAGAACGCCAACACCGGGGCCTACGCCAGCGACGACCCCGCCACCGGGCTCAATGAGGAGCACACCAATCCCATCGTCCTGCCGGGCACCGAGGGCCTCGACGGGCAGAGCCCGTACGGTGCCGCCGACGCCTGCGTGGCCCAGAGCGCCGAGGAGTGCACCGACAGCGGTCTGCGCTTCGGCGGATCCTTCCCCTGGGAGGCCTCCAGCCTGGACTTCACCTCCATGGCGGCCTCCGAGTCCTGGGAGATCACCCCCTCCCTGGACACCATCCAGCAGGTCATGGACGAGGTCGACGACCCGTCCAAGGTGGTGCTCCACGTCTACTTCCGCCAGCCGTTCGTCCTCGACGAGGCGAGCGGGCTGCGCGACGCCGGGGCGATCGTCGCCGGGTTCGGGATGACCGACACGGCCCTGCTCGACGTCCTGTCCGGGAAGGTCGCCCCGCAGGGCCGGATGCCCTTCGCCCTGGCGGGCACCCGGGAGGCGATCGAGGAGCAGTACAGCGACCTGCCCGGCTACGCGGAGACCACCGACGGCGAACTGTTCCCCTTCGGCCACGGGCTGACCTACGAGGAGGGAAGCGGGACCGGGGGAGACTGATCCGCTGCCGCCACGACGGCACCGGTCCCGATGGGACCGGTGCCGTCGTGGATGCGGTGGAGGACCCGGCGGAGGTCTGCCGCCGCTGCTGCGAGGGGATGCGCCCGATCGTCGGCCGAGCGCCCCCGCCCGGCCCCTGGGTCAGCGGCCGATCCGCGCGGCCTGCGCCTCCCAGTCCGCGTGGGCGCTCCGCGCCCGGACCGGCCGGCGGGTCTCCCGCAGGGCGTGCAGCGCGGCGTTGCGCTCCCGTGCCAGGGAGTCCGCGGCCTCCTGCACGGCGGCGTCCTGGCGGGCCCGGGCGCGGACCGCGGTGATGGTGCCCATGATGGTCTCCACGCCCTGGGACCCTCCCGCCAGGTAGGCGGTCCGGACCGCGTGGTCCTCGTGGTACAGGTAGCGGTCGTCGGTCTGGCCCCGGTGGGTGTCGAAGTCCCCGTCGGTCAGCTCGGAGATCATGGCCGCGACCCGGTCCAGGCGGGCCTCGACCTCCCCGTGCAGGGGGGTCCGGCCGGCGGCCTCCCGGACGGACCACAGGGCCTGCCCGTGCCGCCGGAGCCGGGGCGCGTCCCAGTCGGCCCGCGGCGTCTCGGCCAGCCGGGCGGCGACGAAGGACGCGTTGGCGTGGCGCTGCTGGGGCGGCACCACGCCGAGCTGCCACTGGATCCAGGCGGTGCGCATGTCCTCGGCGGCGGTCCGCCGGGCCTGCTCCGCGGTCTTCGCGTCCACCCGTCCGCCCGTCCGACGGCCCGCCCGCCGCAGGCTCCGGCACCGGGCGGCCGCGCGCTCGCGCAGGGAACGGACGAGCCGTCGCAGGAGCACGCCGAGCAGGTACAGGGCGGCCAGGACCAGGACCACGAGCAGGATCGTGCGCAGGTTGCTGAGGACGAACGAGACCACGGACAGGACGACCGCCCCGGCGATCAGGAGCACGTACCCGGAGACGTCGTTGTTCTGGGTGTTCTGCATGGCGGATCCTCCCGAACCCTGAGACCACTGGACATCCACTCTAGCCGCCGGCGCCGGCTCTGTGACCGGTCCGCCGTGCACATCTCGGCCGGGCGTGCCCCGGCGCCCGGGACACCGGCCCGGGGCGGGCGCCGTCGACCTCCCCCGATATCCTGGACCCATGAGAACCGCTGTGCTGTCCGTGGCCGCCGCCGTCCTGCTCCTCGTACCCGGCTGCGCCGGTGGGAGCTCCGGGCCGGACGCCCTGCTCCAGGAGCACGGTCTCGAGGGCGCGAGCACGCAGGAGGTCGTCGACCGGCTCGATCGCACCCACGAGGACCGCGACGCCGGGCTCGCCGGCTCCGTGGGCTACGACGAGGTGGTCCTCAGCGACGGCACGGCCGAGACCTCACTGCCCATGCCGGAGGACCGCTTCTACCTCGCGGTCGCCCCCTGGACCACCACGACCCACGAGTGCTTCTCCCACAGCCTCTCCGGATGCCAGGGCGAGCTCGTGGGGGAGGACTTCGACGTGCGGATCACCGACGACTCCGGAGCCGTGCTCGTCGACGAATCCGTGACCAGCTACGAGAACGGGTTCGTGGGCTTCTGGCTGCCCAAGGACATCACCGGCACGCTCGAGATCGGCTCGGAGCGGGGCAGCGCGGTCGAGGCCTTCGCCACCTCCCCGGACAGCCCGACCTGTCTCACGACCCTGCAGCTCGTCTGAGCCCCGACCGAGGAGGAGAGCCCGGATGAGCCTCAGCATGGCCCTGACGTCGCAGGCGGTCCGCCTGCGGACGCGCCTGCAGCCCTGGACCCCGGTGGAGCGGCTGCACGGGCGGCGGTATCCGGAGCCGGCCAGGATCCCGGGCGGTCTGCGGCGCTCGCACGCCGTGGAGCGCACCGAGGTGGCCGGCCGGCCGGTGCTGCGCCTGACCCCGCGCGCCGGGGCGGACGGATCCCACCTGATCTACCTGCACGGCGGGGCCTTCGTGAACCCGCTGCTGCCCGCGCACTGGTGGATCGTCCGGGAGCTCGTCAAGGACACCGGGACCACGGTCACGGTCCCGCTGTACCGGCTGGCCCCGGAGGGCCACGTGGACGAGGGCTACGCGTTCCTCGCCGCGGCCTGGGCCGACCTCGTGGCCCGGCCCGCCGCGGAGCGGATCGTGGTCGCGGGGGACTCCGCCGGCGGGTGCCTGGCGATCGGGCTGGCCATGCGCCTGCGGGACGCCGGGCAGCGGATGCCCGACCACGTGGTGGGCTTCTCCCCGGCGGTGGACGTCTCCGCCACGCACCCGGCCGTGCGGGAGATCGACCCGCACGACCCCATGCTGAGCACCGACGAGGTGGTGCCCATGGCCGCGGCCTGGGCGCGGGACCGCGAGCTCACCGACCCGCTGGTCAGCCCGCTCTACGGGGACGTGGCCGGGCTCCCGCCCGTGCACGTGGTCCAGGGCGGCAAGGACATCCTGGCCGCCGACGCCCTGGCCTTCGCCCGGGACCTGGCGCGGGCGGGCAACGCGGGGAGGCTGCTCTACGAGCCCGGCGCCTTCCACGTCTACGTGGGCGCCTGGTGGACGCCGGAGGCCCAGCGGGCCGTCCGGCACGTGCGCTCCCTGCTCCGGGCGGGCGTCCCCGCGGCGGAACGGGCCCCGGAATAGTCCTGCCCCCACCGCAGTTCCATCATTGGTGATACATCAACCAATGGAGGGTGCCGGCATGGAGGTCGTGGTCGTCGGGGCGGGACAGGCGGGACTGTCCGCGGCTCACCACCTGCGGCGCCGGGGACTGGTCCCCGAGGAGGACTTCGTGGTCCTCGACGCCAATCCCGGTCCCGGGGGAGCGTGGCGGCACCGCTGGCCCTCGCTCACCCTCGGGGGCGCCCACGGGATCCACGACCTGCCCGGGCTGCCCCTGGGAGCGCCGGATCCGGCCGAGCCGGCCTCCGCCGTCGTGTCCCGCTACTACGGCGAGTACGAGCGCCGCTTCCAGCTGCCGGTGCACCGTCCCGTGGCGGTGCGCCGGGTGGAGGCGGAGTCCGACGACGGTCCGCTCGAGGTGGTCACGGACACCGGCACCTGGCGGACGCAGCTGGTGATCAACGGCACCGGCACCTGGGACCGCCCGTACTGGCCGTACTACCCCGGGCGTGAGTCCTTCCGGGGGCGGCAGCTGCACACCCACGACTTCCGGTCCGCGTCGGTCTTCCGCGGCCGGCACGTGGTGGTCGTGGGCGGCGGCACCTCCGCCGTGCAGTTCCTGCTCCAGCTCGCCGAGGCCGGGGCCGGCACCACGTGGGTCACCCGCCGGCCCCCGCAGTTCACGGACCGGGAGTTCGATCCGGACTGGGGGCGGGACGTGGAGCGCCGGGTCGGCGAGCGGACCCGGGCGGGGCTGCCGCCGGCCAGCGTCGTCTCGGCCACCGGCCTGCCCCTGACCGCGCAGTACCGGGCCGGGATCGAGGCCGGGATCCTCGTCTCGGCCGGCCCGCTGCGGGCGGTGACGCCCGAGGGCGTCGTGCTCGCCGACGGCCGGGACGTCCGGGCGGA
This sequence comes from Kocuria kalidii, assembly GCF_044462225.1. Classification (NCBI taxonomy): domain Bacteria; kingdom Bacillati; phylum Actinomycetota; class Actinomycetes; order Micrococcales; family Micrococcaceae; genus Kocuria; species Kocuria kalidii. The sequence continues at coordinate 56,432 of NZ_JBISWJ010000078.1, forward strand.
CGCGATCCTCTGGGCCACCGGGTTCCGGCCCGCCCTGGACCACCTGGCCCCCCTGGGGCTGCGCGAACCGGGCGGCGGCATCCGGACGGACGGGGTGCGGGTGCTCCGGGAGCCGCGGGTGCTGCTGGTCGGCTACGGCGCCTCGGCCTCGACCCTCGGCGCCACCCGCGCGGGGCGGGCGGCCGCCCGCGAGGCCGTGCGGCTGCTCTCCACCGGGCACCGGCAGCGCGCCGACGGCGGACGCGGGCGGGGCACCGCCCTCACCGCACCGCAGGCCACGGCGGCCGGTGGCTGAGCGCGTCGTCGTCCCGCCGTAGTCTGGGGGCAGCACGCCATCGCGGCCCATGCCGCTCCCACGCACGCCGTTCCCACGCACGCCATCCCCACGCACACCATCTCCGAAGGAGCACTCCATGAGCGAGCAGCCGACATCCAGCCCCGACCCCATCGAGGACGCCGCCTCCAACGAGGACGCCGACATGACCACCGAGATGACCCCGGTCCCGCACGAGCACGGGGACCCCAAGAACGAGGACTCCGACCCGCAGGACTGAGCTCCTCCCGGCCACCGTCCCGCCGGGGCCCAGCGGGCGTCGGCCGCGGCGGGGCCGTGCCGGCCCAGGAGCTGCCGTCCGACCACGTCGGTGCGCGCACGAGCCCCGGCGCACCGGTGCGCCGGGGCTCGTGCGCGGGAGACGGCAGTTCCGCTCCGCGACCGGTGCCGGGGTGGACGGCCCGGTCAGCCGGCCTCCCGCTGCAGGCGCTCGGCGAGCATCTTCTTGCCCTGCTCACCTGCCTTGCGGTTGTTCTTCTGGATCTTGCGGAACCACTGCGCCAGCTCGTCGTCGCCGGCGGCCTCGGCATCCTGGATGTACGTCTCCATCTTCCAGACGTTGTGCAGGGACGCTTCGAGGGCCCACACCAGGTTGTAGTTGGGATCCTTCACGGGGCTCTGGGGCTCGTCGGCCATGGTGACCTGCCTTCCTCGTCGTCGTCGGAGCTGCTGTGACCCGTGACGCGCCGCAGCAGCATGGCCCTCTCCACGCTAGGACCGCTCCCGGGGCAGGACAACGGGTGCGCGGTTCATGACACGGGCGGCCGGGTCAGGCGGCTGTTCCGAGGGGCGACGCGCGCAGCCTGGCCAGGGCCGGCGCGTGCTCGGTCAGCTCCTGGAGGTAGCCCAGGTCGTCGAGGTCGTCCAGCGCGGCGTCGAGCTCCTCCCGGGTCAGCTGGGCGTTCTCGGCGACGGCCTCGAGCGCGGGAGCCTCCTCGGCGGTGACGTGCTCGGCCAGGGCGTCGAGCACGACCACGGCGTCGACGCCGACGTGCTCGTCGTGGATGGCTTCGGCGAGCAGCCGCTCGGCGGCGTAGACGGCGGCGGCGGACATGCGGGGCACCAGGGTGTGCAGCGTGGACATCACGGGCGGAACGCTACCCGGGGTCCATAAGAATCCGCTGAGACCGGGCGCACGGCGTCCGCCTCCCCGGGCCGGTCACCGGGAGATCGGCAGCGTCTCGTCACGGCGCTCGCCGCGGGCCCGGCGCCGCGCGCGGACACTGCGGCCGAGCACGACCAGCAGCACGCCGACGACGACGGGCGCGACCGCCCACGGCTGCTCCAGCCACGCCCAGACCACGGCCATGCCCACGGTGCCGTAGACGACGCCCCAGATGAGGGTGCCCACGAGCATCGCGGGGATCCAGCGGCGCAGGGGCATGCCCGTGACGGCGGTGGTGAGGATGACGGCGGTCTGCAGGCCCACGGTCAGGAAGCAGGCCGGGACGGCCAGGACGCCCCAGCGGTTCACCAGCCTCTGGGCCCGCCGGTAGACGGCGGTGCCCATGAGCCCGCGGACCCGGTCGGAGCGCCGGCTCCCGGTGGTCGTGGCGGCGCGGCCCAGGCCGAAGACGAGCGTGGTCCGCACGATGGCCACGGCCCAGAAGAACAGAATCCCGGCACCGAGGGGGAGGGTCTCCAGCCAGGCCTGCACCCGTCCAGTCTAGGGACGGGTCCTGACATGCACTGACGACAGGTTGTCACCGTGCGCCGGTCCGGGTACGTCCCCGCCGTGGTGCGCCGTCGAGGGACCGAGCCCGGGCGGGGGATCTGCGCCGGTCCTGCTGCCCCACCGTCCTGCTGCCCCACCGTCCTGCTGCCCCACCGTCCTGCTGTCCCGCCGCCCCGCTGACCTGCGGCGCCCGGGGTACTCTCGCCGTACGCCCGGTCTCCCCCCAGCCCGGGCCCCGACCGAGGAGGACGCATGAGCGTGGAGATCGACGAGTGCGGGACCGTGACCGCCGGCGGGCGCCCCGTGGACTACGCGACCGCCTACGCCTGGTGCGTGGACTCGCCCGAGACGATCACCGAGCTGGTCCAGGACACGAAGGCCTTCGCCACGGTCATCGCCGCGGCCGAGCACGCCGGCCCCGAGGAGCAGGCCGAGGCCGTCCGGCAGGCCTTCGCCGCAGGGGTGCCCCGGCGGCCGGGAGCCACCTGGACCGGGGCGGCGCCGCCGGAGCCGGGGGTCGGGGAGCGGGTCCCGCCGGACGGCGACCCCGGTGCGGCGGGGTCCGGCCCGGAGCGCTGCTAGGAACGTCGGTGCGGACGCGGCCCGGCCGCGGCCCGGCCGGGTCCTCGCCGCCTGGCCCGCAGAGATCCCCGGGGCGGGCACCGGGACGCCGCGTCCGGCGGTGGGATCAGCCCAGGACCAGCTTGAGGGCCAGGGCGAGCATCACCACGCCGATCACCAGGTCCACCGCCCGCCAGGTGCGCGGGCTGTCCAGGACCCCGGAGAGGACCCGGGCGCCGTAGCCCAGGGCCGAGAACCACACGACGCTGCCCAGCACGGCCCCCGCGGCGAAGACCCACCGGGTGTCCGGGCCGTGCTGGTTGGCGAGGCTGCCCAGCAGCACCACGGTGTCGAGGTAGACGTGGGGATTCAGGAAGGTCAGCGCGAGGGTGGTGGCGATCACCGACCCCCGTGAGCGCGGGGCCTCGGCGGCCAGGGACGACGGTCTCAGCGCCGACGCGAAGGACCGGACGGCCCACCACGCCAGATAGGCGGCACCGCCCCACCGCAGCACGTCCAGGGCCCCCGGGAACCGGGACACCAGTGCCCCGATCCCGGCGGTGCCACCGAGGATCAGCACCGCGTCGCTGACCGTGCACAGGGCCACGACCACGCCCACGTGCTCCCGGCGGATGCCCTGGCGCAGCACGAACGCGTTCTGCGCCCCGATGGCGATGATCAGTGCCAGGCCGCTGACCAGGCCGGTGCCCCAGATGCTCCACATGGGCTCGACGCTAGCCAGCTCGAGGGATGCAGACAAACGAATGATCTGCCGGGTGCATTAGGTTTGCTTCATGAACTTCGAGCACCTGCGCGCCCTGACCGCGATCGTCGACGAGGGCACCTTCGAGGCCGCGGCGGATGCGCTGGGGATCAGCCCCTCGGCCGTCAGCCAGCGGATCAAGGCCCTGGAAACCTCCGTGGGGCAGGTCGTGGTGCGCCGCGGCGCACCGTGCACGCCGACCGCGGCCGGGGCCGTGCTGCTGCGCACGGCCCGCCAGGTGCAGCTTCTCGAGACGGAGGCCCGGCACTCCCTGGGCGGCGGCGCCTCGACCCGCACGGTGACACCGGTGGCCGTCAACGCGGACTCCCTGGCCACCTGGTTCGTGCCCGTCCTGCGCGAGGCCGCCGAATGGGCGGACACCACCCTGGACCTGCACGTGGAGGACCAGGACCACAGCAGCCGGCTCCTGCGCCACGGCGACGTCCTGGGCGCCGTGACCGCCGACCCGGCACCCGTCAACGGGTGCCGGGTCGAGCGGCTGGGCTCCATGCGCTACCTCCCCGTGGCCGCCCCCGGGCTGCGCCGCCGCTTCAGCACCGGTGCCGGCGTCGACTGGGCGGGCATGCCCGTGCTCCGGTTCAACGCCAAGGACGACCTGCAGCACCAGGCCCTGCGCGCCCGCGGGGTGGAGCGGTTCCCGCCCACGCACACGATCCCGTCCGCCGAGGGCTTCCTCGCCGCCGTGCGCGCCGGCCTCGGCTGGGGCATGCTCCCGGAGCTGCAGCTGGGGACGGACCTCCTCGACGGCTCCCTGGACCTGCTCGAGGACCACGCGCACCACGACGTCGCGCTGTACTGGCAGACCTGGACGCTGGACTCGGAGCGGCTGCACCGCATCACCGGGTGCCTCCGCCGGGCCGGCCGGCAGCACCTGCGCGACGCACCACCGGAGGGCCGGGCCGCCGCGCCGGCACCGTCCGCTCCGGATCGCCGCTGAACCGTTCGGACCTCGACCGCAGGGCGGCCGCCATGGCCGTCACGTCCCCGAACTGGAAGCCGAGCTGGCTCGGGTAGGACGCGCAGGCGGCGAGCTTGGCCCGCGTCTCCGCGGCGGTCGCCGGGCGCTCGTGGGCACCCCCGGCGCCGGAGGGCAGGCGCAGCGCGTAGGGGAGGTCGTCCCAGCGCAACACGGGCGGCCCGTGCCGGCGCGAGACCAGCTCGAGGGCGTCCCGGACGTGCCGGTGGTCCACGTGGTCCCCCAGCCCGGCGGGGCCGAGCACGAGGTCCGGCGCCGGTGTCCCCGGACCCGCCAGCTCCTGCGCCAGGGCGGCGGCCACGGACTCCGGGGTGCCCTCGTCACCGGCCACCACGGGACCGAACAGCGCCGCGGCGTCGGCGTACCCGCGGTGCGGGGCCTCCGCGAGACCCAGGTGCACGGCCCGCACCCCGAGGGCCGCCATCGCCGCCTCGTCCTCGGCCCGGCGCAGGGCCATGTAGTCGACGTCGGGGCCGAACCCCTTGTCGGTCTGGCAGGCCAGGGCGAACCCCTCGGGCCCGGGCACGCTCGCGGTGAAGACGGTGGCCACCCGCACCTGCGCGCCCCGCGCCGCCAGACCGGCCAGGAGGGCCCCGGCCGAGAAGGCGGCGTCGTCCAGGTGCGGGGAGACGGCCAGCACCACGGGGGGCCCGGCGTCCCGTGCCGTCCCGGGCCCGCTCACAGCAGGTGCGGGGCGGCCAGGTAGGGGCAGTCCGCCCGCTCGGCCGGCTCCACCCCCCGGCCGCCCGAGGTCGGTCGCTCCGCGGTGGGCAGCCGGGTCCAGGAGGAGTCCCCGGGCGCTCCCACGACCCGGTCGTACACGTCCTCGATCCGCTCGGTCAGGGCGGGCCAGGACCACTTCTCGCGGACCTCGGCGAGGGCCTGGGCGGCCAGCGCACGGGCCAGGGCCGGGTCGTCGAGCACCCGGCGCAGCGTCGCCGCCAGGCCGTCGACGTCCCCCACCTCGTGCAGCAGGCCGTTCTGCCCGTCCCGCACGCAGTCGACCACGCCCACCGTGCGCGTGGTGACCACGGGCAGCCCGGCGGCCATCGCCTCCAGGATGGTGTTGGAGAACCCCTCGGACTGGGTGGGCGAGACGAACACGTCGCCCCGGCGGTAGACCTCCGGGGCCCCGGCGTAGGGGGTGTAGCCCGTCTGCTCCACCGCGTCCTGCAGTCCCAGCTGCCCGACCAGTTCCGAGACGGCGTCCACGTCGGGGCCGATGCCCGAGACCAGCAGCCGCACGGCGCGCCCCTCCCGGCGGAGCACGGCCAGGGCGTGCAGCAGGTCCAGCACGCCCTTGCGCCGGTCCACCCGGCCGTGGAACAGCAGGGTCGTGACCCCGTCGCCGTCCCGGTCGAGCGCGCCCGCGAGCCGGTCGTCCGAGCCGGGGGTGAACGCGCGGGTGTCGGTGGCCCCGCCGATGAGGGTGCACCGCTCCGGCAGCGTCCCGTGGTGCTCGGTGACCTCCTGCGCGAAGGTCTCCGAGCCGATCAGCACGGCGTCGGCGCGGTCCAGCACGGTGCGGATGCCCACGGAGTGCTCGGCGCAGCACAGCCCCACCCAGTGCCCGTCCCCGCCCTGCACGCTGATGACGCAGGGCAGGCCCAGCAGGGTCGCGGCCTGCAGGGCCGCCATGCCGGTGGGCCAGGCGTACTGGGCGTGCACGACGTCGAACGGCTCCTCCGCGTGCAGCCGCAGCACGGCGTCGCGCATGGCGGCGATGTCCTGCTCGAAGTCCGCGGGCAGACCGTCGGCGACCCGCTGCTCGCCCAGCGACTCGAGACCCACGACCTGCACCCCCGCCGGCACGCGCTCCGCCGGGGGCGGGCCGCCGCCGTAGACCGCGCTGCCGGCGGCGTCGCCGCGGTACTGCGAGACCAGTGCCACCTCGTGGCCGTCGGCGCGCAGCTGCGCGATGAGGTTCTCCGCGTACACGCTCATCCCGGACACCGCCGGCCAGTAGCGCCGGCTCAGGAAGCAGATCCTCACGCGGACCACCCCTTCGCCCGGGCGACGGCCGCCGCGTGCAGCGCGGGCTCGCGGTAGAGCGGGTACAGGTCCTCGCCCACCACCCGGTCGATGGCGGCCCGGTCCAGCCAGGCCGGTCCGCCCAGGCGCTCCTGCGCCTCGGCGGTGAGGTGCACGGGCACGGCCGTGCCCGGCACGCCCGGCTCCCCGGCCGCCCCGAGCCCCACGATGCCGTGCAGCCCGGTCCGGCCGTCGCCGCGGGCCAGCAGGTCCGCGACGCCGCGCTCGCCCACGCGCCCGTAGCTCATGATCTCGACCTCGAGGCCCGGGACGATGACGCGCACGGCGGCCACCTCCGCGCCGGGCTCGGAGCAGTCCAGCACGAGGACCTCCAGGCCCTCCGCCGCCAGGGCGTCCACGAGGTGGGCGCGCAGCGCCGCCTGCTCGTCGGTCCCCGCCGGCGCCTGCCAGGTCGGCAGGTCGGTGAACGGGACGCCGGAGCGGCGGGCCAGGACGGTCGGCCCGAGCAGACCGCGCAGCTCGTCGCTGCCCATCTCGAGCCAGCGCAGCATGCCCCGCAGCGCCCGGGGCTCCTCGCGGGCCGGGTCGGCCGCGTAGCGCTCCAGGTAGCCGTCCGGGGTGATGGCGCGCACCGCCTCGAGGGAGCCGTGCGTGAAGGCCTTGCGCGAGCGGGCGGCCACGAACTCCAGTAGGGCCTTGCGCAGCGCGACCTCGCGGTCGGGGTGGGCGGCCTCGCCGGCGGCCGTGACCATCACGGGCTGCAGCGGGTTCTCGTCGGTGCCCACCACGAACAGCCCGACGACGCCGAGGCCGACGTCGGCGAGCTTCACCATGACGTCCACCCCCTCCGCGCGCAGCGCCGCGAGCGTCCGGCGGGTGACCGGGTCGGCGACGTCGCGGTCGTCCGGGCCGAGGTCCACGACCACGCCGGTGTCCATGGCGCGGAACCGGGTGCCGTTGCCGTTGCGCTGCAGCAGCTCGCCGAGACCGTGGGCGATCGCCCGGTCCAGGGTGTCCCCGGCCCCCATGCCGTTGCCCATCCGGGTGACCAGCCGCTCCTCGGGCGGGTCGTCGACCATCCCCGGGGGAACCAGGTGCCGGTCCCGCAGCACCATGTCCGCAGGCACCCACACCGTGCCTCCGGTGGACAGCCGCTGCACGGGCATCCAGTTCAGCGGGGTCTCGGGGGAGTAGCGGCTGCCGGCGTCCAGGCAGAGCGTGGGCGGGTCGACGACCGCGTCCGCGCCCTCGGCCGCCCGCAGGCCCGCGTAGGAGTCGCGGCGGAAGGGCAGCCCGACGACGTGCCGGGAGTGCAGCCCGATCTCGGCCGCCTCCCCCCAGCTGGAGCGGCGGGCGTCGGCGTCCGTGCCGCCGTAGCCGTGGCCGCCCGCGAGCCCGGCGCCGTGGGAGGCGAGCGTCCACCAGGAGGGCACGCCGATCGTGTCCATGCGGTGGGTCGGGAACTCGACGGTCGCGCCGTCCCCGGCGGCGCGCCGGTAGTCGTCCGTCACGCGGTGGTCGTCCCCGGTGCTGACCGGGTGCTCGACGACGAGCGGGTGTGCGGCGGCCCTCATGCGAGCACCGTCGTGGCGGGCCGCAGCTCGTCCATGGGCACCGGGGCCGCCGAGGGCGGCCGGGACAGCATGTGGTCGATCAGGGCGACCACGTGCGCGGTGGTCACCCCGGCGGCGAACTCGAAGGGGCTGAAGACGGTGTCGAAGGACAGCGCCCCGACGATCTCGCGCATGTGGCTCAGCTCCCGCCGGGACAGCGGGATCTGGGCGTGGAACGCCTTGTGGGCGCTCAGCGCCCGCGCGCTGCCGTCGGGGTGCAGGTCGATCTTCAGGGAGTCCCCGCAGAAGAGCAGGCCGCGCCCGGCGTCGTGCAGCACGCTGTGCCCGGGGAAGTGCCCGCCGGTGCGGTGCAGGGTGACGTCCTTGGCCAGCAGCAGCGTCTCGTCGGCCGGGTAGGTCACGCGGAACGCCTTGGTCCAGGGCAGGTCGTCCACCCCGACCGCCAGCACGGGCGGGTCGAGCTCGTCCTGCAGCTGCCACAGCGCGCCAAAGCCGTGCACGTGGCTCGAGGCGAGGGCGGAGAGTCCGCCGCGGCGGCGCAGCTCGGCCAGGGCGTCCTGGCTGTACCAGCCGGTGGCCTCGAAGCCCAGCAGCCCGGAGTCCGTCTCGAGGACCCAGCCGTGGCTGCCGAGGCCGATGTCCGGGTCGGTGTAGAACTCGGTGACGCCCGGCACGGCCTCGCGCCAGGACGTGGTGACCAGCCGGTCCACCTCGGCGGCCGTGCGGAACGTGAAGCCGTCCCGGGGGAGCTCGTTGCGCACGTCGGCGCAGACGGGGCACAGGGGCGGCGGGGTGGCGGCGAACCAGCGCTGCCAGTGGCCGCAGTTGTCGCAGGAGTAGGCCACGTGGGCGGGGTTCGCGCGGGTGGGCAGGACGGCCAGCTCGGCGTCGCGCCGGTCCCGGGCCTCGTGGGCGGAGTGCGGGTCGGTCATCGGAGAAGCTCCTCGAAGTCGTCGGACGTGGTCACGGGCAGGGCGTCGTGCATGAGACCCAGCAGGCGCAGGTCCCGGTCCATGGGGTAGGGCCACGCGGTGCGGCCGGGGTCGGTGAGGGCCGCCTCCACGGCCTGCACCTGGGCGGTGAAGGGCGAGAGCCCGGTGTCGAAGGGCACCGGGGCGGATGTGCCGTCGGCGGCGTCGATCAGCTCGAGCCGCCCGCCGGCGTCCTGGCCCATCGTGTTCGTGGCCACGAGCTGGGCCCGCGTGCCGACGATCTCCAGCCGCCGCCGGGGAAGGGTGTCGGCGGTGTTGTAGGAGTTGTGGATGCTCACGAGCACGCCGGAGGCGGTCGTGCCGACGAGCACGGAGCCGTCGTCCACGGGGTAGTCCTGGACCCGCTGCTGCTGGAGCGTGGTGGCCCGGACGAGGTCCTCCCCGAGCAGGGCGCCGACGAGGTCGATGCCGTGCGGGGCCAGGTCCACGTAGGCGCCGCCGCCGGCCCGGGCGGGGTCGGCACGCCAGTTGTCGTGCCCGGGGTGGTTCTCGGGCACCCAGTCCGGCGGCAGCCAGCACCCGTAGACGATGCGCACGGCCGTCACCGTGCCCAGCGCCCCCGAGGCCACCAGCCGGGCGGCGGTCCGGTGGGCGGGGTGGAACCGCTGGTCGTAGGCCGTGGCGGCGAAGATCCCCGCCGCGGCGCACGCGGCGACGAGCTCCCGGGCGTCGGAGAGCGACGCCGCCAGGGGCTTCTCGCACAGCACCGCCAGCCCGGCGGCCGCGGCGTCCTCCACCACGGGGCGGTGGGCGTGGTTGGGGGTGGCCACGTAGACGACCTGCGCCCCCGGCACCGCGGCCGCCCCGGCCACGTCCCGGCAGGCCCGGGCCCCGGGGAACCGGGCGGCCAGCCGCTCGGCGGCCGCGAGGTCCCGGTCCACGACGGCGACCACCCGGCTGCCGGGCGAGGCCGCGATGGCGGGCGCCATGTGGTCGCTGGCCACCCAGCCGGCCCCGGCGACGACCCAGCCCACGGGCTGCGGCGCGCTCACCGGATCCCCAGTCCCGCGTCGGCGAGCACGCCGAGCTGGTAGGTCTGGACCGTGCCGGGGTGCACGATGTCGAGGTCCTCCAGCGCCTGGGACGCCGTGAACGCCGCGGCCCGCGCGTGGTGGTGCACCTGCAGGACCCGGTCGAGGACGTCGGCGGCGTTGAACACCCGGCCCACCGGGGTCTCCGCCGTCTCGCGCTGCGGCAGCAGGGTGCGCAGCCGCCCGGCGAGCTCCTCGGGGAGCTGCTCCAGCGAGCGCCGCTCCAGGGCGTCCAGGATGCGCAGGTAGTGCTCGCCGAGCAGCACCTCGCCGGCGTACCCGGCGTCGGGCAGGTCCCCGTTGGGCAGGTGGTGGGCCATGGCCACCACGAACGCGTCCCCGCGGGACACGCCGTGGCGGGGGGCGAGCAGGGCGGAGTAGACCGCCGTGACGAAGCAGTGGTCCCCGTGGCTCTCGGGGGGCTCCACGATGATCCGGGGGGTGCTGGGGTGCGTGGCACCCGCCCGCGGCTGGTCCACGAGCGCCAGCACGAACGGCGGCACCCGGTCCCGGTCCGCCGCGGCGTCGTCCTCGGCGTCCACGAGCTGCGGCAGGACGGCGCGCAGGTCGCCGGTGTCGCCGAGCTCCGGGCCGCCGACCGCCAGGGCGGCGTCGAACGCCCGCTCCAGGACCTCCAGGGACTCGGCCCGGTCGAGGCCGGCCCGGCGCAGCACGGAGCCGTCGACGCCGGCGAGCCGGGTGGCGACCAGGGCCCGGGCGGTCTCCTCGAGGGCGATCCGCTCGAACTCCTCGCCCTGCACCAGGCGGCGCCAGCCGCGCACGAAGGCCCGGTCCGCGAGCGAGCCGGGGCCGCGGGCGTCGCGCAGCCGCTTCAGGTCACCGAGCTGGCGCAGCAGCGTGGTCCCCGCGCCCACCCCGCTCAACGGCGGGCCCCCGCGCGGTCGAGACCGCCGAGGGAGGGGAGGTGGTCCAGGAGGAACCGGCGGCTGTCCGGGACGGAGTGCTCGTGCACGTCGTCGTGGTCGTAGAGCTCCACGCTGACCCACCCGGTGAACTCCTCCTCGTGCAGGACCCGGCCGACCGCGCCGAAGTCGATGTCCCCGTCACCGGGGACCAGGTGGGCGTGGACGCGCCCGGCGATGTCCTCGACCTGCAGGTGGCGGGTGACGGGCAGGTGGTGCCGCAGGGACGCCAGCGCGTCCTCCTCGACCACCACGGTGTGCCCGAGGTCCTGGCTCAGCCACAGGGAGTCGGAGCCGGCACGCTCGATGATGCCTGCGACCTGGGCGTTCGTCTCGGCGAGGAAACCGGGTTCGGGCTCGATGCCCAGCACGGTGGAGCCCGGGGCCGCGCCGGCCGCCCGCAGCTCGCGCTCCAGCACGTCCAGGAGCTCGGCCACGGAGCGGTCCAGCACGCGCAGGGCCTCCTCCGGGTCCGCGCCGGGAGTGAGCCGGCCGGTCGAGAAGACCACGATCGGCACGCCGATCCGCACGCCGATGCGCACGGCGCGGCGCAGCAGGTCCATCCGGCGCTCGCGGGCGGCCGGGTCGGCGTCCACGAGGGCGGGCTCGAACGGGCGCTCGCTCAGCAGCAGCGGGTCCCCGGTGGCCAGGCTGCACGCCACCAGGCCGGTCTCGTCCAGCACGGCGCGCAGCTCGGCGGCGTCGGCGTCGGTGAAGCTCCACGGATCCACGTGCTGACGGTTGAGGGACAGCTCGATGCCGGCGTAGCCGGAGTCGGCGAGGAGCCGGACGGCGGCCGGCAGGGACAACGAGCGCAGCCCGTTGGCGTTGTAGGCGAGGCCTGGGCTGTGGGCGGTCGGACGGGACATGGCGGCTCCTGACGGGGTGGCGGACGGCGGACGGACCCGCGGCGGGTTCCGCCCCGCGCGCAGGACGGAGCTGTCCCCCGGGGCGGACGACGGGGTGGTCCATGACGAGCACGGTGCGATCCGTCCGTCAGCTGCCCCCCACGGGGAACCCTAAGCCCCAAGTCGGACAACTGCTTGTGGTGTCCAGCACCGTCGTCGGAGCCCTGCTACCCCTCGCAGGCCAGACCCTCGACCCCACCGCGGTCCAGCGCCGGGCGGTAGCCGGGGTGGTCCGAGCGCAGGGGAGCCGCGCCGGCCGCGCGCACGGCGGCACAGTCCGCGTAGTGGACCCCCGCCGCCGGCGAGCGGTCCGTGCCGGACGGTCCCGCGGTGTCCCGCGCGGGAGGAACGTCGCCGGGCACGCCCTGTCCCGGGCACCCGGCCAGCACGTCCGCCATGGCGTCCCGCTCGGGGGCCGTCACGGAGAGCCCGTAGCGGGCCTTGACCGCGATCTGGGTGGCCACGTACTCGCAGCGGAAGGACTCGTGCGGCGGCAGCCACCCGGCCGCGTCCGAGGCGGACTTCTCCCCGTTGGTCGGCCCGTCCACGGCCCGCAGGTTCAAGGGGTCGTTGGCCAGGGAGGCGCGGTCCTCCCGGCCGAGCCGGTCGGCGCCGGAGTCCCACGCGTTCCGCAGCGCCACCACGTGGTCGATCTGCACGTCGGCGGAGGTCAGCGGTCCGCGCTCGAACGCGACGGTCAGCCCCGTGTAGGGGTCCTCGAGGGTCCCGGAGAGGACCGTGCACCCGTCGCCGGCGACGACGACACCGGTCAGGTCCCGGGCCAGGACGTCGTTGCGGGCGTCGCAGCCGTTGCCGTCCGGATCGGCCCACTCCCCGAACTGCGCGAGCCGGTCGTAGTCCTCGCCGGCGCCGGCGTCCTCGACGGGCAGGTCGGCGAGCGCCCGTGCGGCGGGGGACGCGCCCTCCCGGGCCTGCGGGGTGCACCCGGTCAGGGCGGCCAGGACGACCACGAGCGGGACGAGCACCGCCCGCCGGGCGCCAGCCCGTCGTGCCTGCGGTGCCCCGGTCCTGCGCACGGTGTGGCCTCCGCCCCGGACGGTGGTGGTGGATGGAGGCCTATTCTCGCAGGTCGGCGGGGCAGGGTAGATTGCGGCACCGGAGGAGGCGGACATGAGACGGTTCTTCGCCGCGGCCCGCGTGCTGACGGGACTGGCCCTGGTCGTGGCCGTGGCCGGGCGGCTGCAGGCCTATCTGCGGTTCTGGGTCGAGCGCGGGGACCAGCACCTCGCGGTCGACGTCGCCAACTTCTTCAGCTACTTCACGATCCAGACCTCGCTGTTCCACGCCGTGGTGTTCGCGCTCGGGGCGTGGTTCCTGCTGGCCCGGCGGGGCGCCGAGCCGCGGTGGCTCGGGGTCCTGCGCGCCGCGGCCACGACGTACACGGTCACCACCGGCGTGGTCTACAACGCCCTTCTGCGCGGGCTGCCGCAGGAGGCCGCCCTGGAGCAGCCGTGGGCCAACGAGGTGCTGCACACGATCGTCCCGGTCTACGCGCTGCTGGACTGGCTGCTGGCCCCGGGACGGAGCCCGGTGCGGTGGCGCACGGTCGGGGGGATCGTGGTCTACCCGGTGCTGTGGGCGGCCTGCACGCTGGTACGGGCCCCGTTCGTGCTGGACGAGGGCACCGGCAACCCCTGGTGGTACCCCTATCCGTTCCTGGACCCGCACGAGTCGGCGGGCGGCTACGGGACCGTGGCGGTCTGGGTCGCGGCGATCGCGGTGCTGATCACCGCGATGGCCTCGCTCCTCGTCGGGTTCTCCCGGCGCGGAGCGAGACCTCCCGACGACGACGATGACCTGGGCGGCCCCAGCGACTGACGGGTCCCTGCGGGCAGGACGGCCTGCACGGGCAGCCGGACAGTTCCCCGGACGCCGTCGTCGGGACGTGCCGTCAGGGCAGGTCCGCCACGGCCGCGACCGCGAGATCCGGGTGGTCGGCGAAGAGCCCGTCCATGCCGGCCTCCACGAACACCTCGATCTCGCCGGCCAGGTCGCCGAACGCCCGCGGATCGATGCCCGAGCGGTGCTCCGCCGGCAGGAAGAAGTTCTCCGCCCGGAAGGTCCAGCCGTGGACCTCCAGGCCCGCGGCGTGGGCGTCGGCGATGACGGGCGTCGGCGCGCCGAGGGTGCCGTCGGCCTCCCGCGGGATCATGACGTCCTTGCAGGCGCCGAGGACGTCGGCGTAGGACGCGATCTCCGCCAGGCCCTCGGCCGTCGTGAGGTCGGCGTACGTGCGCGGATCGCCGGCCGCGGCCAGGTCGAAGGGTGCGCCCGAGCAGTTCACGAGCTGGGCCAGGTCCACGTCGGTCATGCCGTCGAGCTCGCGCAGGCCGGCGGTCTCGAAGCTCTGGAGCACGACCGGGTCCTCCGCGTCGCCGTAGCCGTTGGCCTCGAGCACCTCGACGACCTTCTCCTCCAGGGAGAGCCCGATCGAGTCGAAGTACGTGGGGTGCTTGAGCTCGGGCGCGATCCCCACGGGCTCGCCGTCGCACGTGCGCGAGCGCCGGGCGAGGTCCACGACCTCCTCGAAGGTCGGGACCGGGTAGAGGCCGTCGAAGGCGGCGCTGCCCGGCCGCAGCAGCGGGATGCGCTCCTCCGCGCGCAGGGTGCGCAGCTCGGCCAGCGTGAAGTCCTCGGTGAACCAGCCGGTGACCTCGACGCCGTCGACCACCTTCGTGGTGCGCCGCTCGGCGAACTCCGGGCGGTCCTCGACGTCCGTGGTCCCGCCGATCTCGTTCTCGTGCCGGGCCACGAGCTCCCCGTCCTGGGTGGGGACGAGGTCGGGCTCGATGTAGTCCGCGCACTGGGTCACGGCCAGCTGGTAGGAGGCCAGCGTGTGCTCGGGCCGGTAGCCCGAGGCGCCGCGGTGACCGATCACCTCGGTGCCGGTCCCGGCCCCGGGCTCGAGGCGCTCGCGGCCCAGCACGATGAGCTCGGTGTCGTCCGGGGTGCCGGGGAGGCGGGCGTCGTTGCCCGGGTAGTTGTTGTCGTTGCCGACCAGCAGGCGGCCGTCGCGCAGCTGCAGGACCACCTCGACCGACTGCTGGGGGAAGGAGAAGTCCGCGCCCACGCCGTAGGCGTCGGGGGAGGACTCCGTGCCGATGCCGGCCGGGTTGTCGATGGCCCGCAGATCGGCGACCAGCTCCTTCTCGAGGTGCCCCGAGTCGTCCGTGCGGCGCAGGTCGACGGCGTAGACGCGCTTGGTGACCGCCGCGGCGCCGTCGAGGTCGTCGCGCTCGAGGACCAGCAGCCGGTGCTGCTCCGTCAGGAAGGCGTCGCCCACGAGGTTGGCGTCGGTGTCCGTCTCGTAGTCCCACGTGCGGCCGGTGTACTCCCGCTCCTTCGTGTCGAACTCCAGGACCAGCCGGCGGCGCGGGTCGTCGCCGGCGAGGGCGCCCTCCAGGACCGGGTAGAGGTAGCGGCCGTCCTTCGAGCCCGCCAGGGCCTCGAAGCCCTTGCTGGCGCCGACGGCGGGCCGCTCCCCGTCCTCGAGGTAGGGGCTCTGCGGCGACTCGAGCGTGCCCTCGCCGCCCTCGCGGACGTCGGCCAGCGGGACGGGCTCCTCGAGCACCACGCCCTGGGCGTCCACGTGCAGCAGGAAGGGGCCGAACTCCTCGCCGATCCAGAAGGTGCCGTCCGGCTGGCGGACCACGGACTCGACGTCGAAGTCGCTGCCGGTCAGCAGCCGTTCGTCGGTGTCCTCGTGGACCACCGGGAAGGGGATCCGGTGGTGCGGATCGCGCAGCGACACGACGTCCTGGATCTCGATCTCCCCGGCCCCGCCCTCGGCGGTCTCCCACTGCGGGGCGATGCGGTAGAGCCGCAGCAGGAAGTCGGCGGAGTTCTCCCGGGTGCCGAAGCCGTTGTCCGGCATGGCCCAGAAGGTGCCGTCGCCGTGGTCGACCACGGCGGAGAAGCCGGGGATCACCTGGCCGCCGAAGGGGCCGGTGCGGCCGTTCGCCGGTGTCGCGTCCGCTCCGGACGGCGGGCCCTCGGCGAGGTGGTCGGCGGAGAGGGTCGCGCGCTGCTCGAGCACGGGCGCGGTCGCGGGTCCGCGGCCCGGACCGTCGTCGTGGGCCGCCGCCCCCGGGGTCGTCGTGAAGAACATGGCCGCGGCCAGCGCGGCGGCTGCTGGGACTCTGCGCATGCGCCGAGCGTAGGTCCGGGTCGTGGCCGCCCGGTGGCGCCCGGGGAACATGACGGCGAACGACGATGCCCCGGACGTTCACCGATGCCGCTGTGACCTGCGGCTCCGGGCCGCGGCAGAGACTCGGCGGGGCGCTCGCGGGGTGACCGGGGGTGCGCACCGGGCCCGTCCGGATCACAGCCGCGGCACGCACTCCCCGGCGCCCAGCCTGGCCAGACCCGCCCGGTCGCCCGCGGCGAGGACCGTCGTCCCGCCCGCCGGGTGCATCAGCTGCGCGGGGTCGTCCACGTGGGAGAGCCCCACCACGTGCGCCAGTTCGTGGACGACGGTCGCGCGGACGTGGGCCGCTCCGCCCGGGCGATCCAGCACCTGCGCCAGGCCGGGGGCGTCGAGGGCGACCTGGCCGGTGACGTAGACGAACGGCTGACCGGGCGCCTGCCGGGCCGTGCTGCCGCCGAGGCCCACGACGTCCCCGGCCAGCCCCGGCACCTCGGTCTCGTCGGACCACGTGATCAGCACGGGCGCCCACTGCCGGCCGTACCGCTCCGGCTGGTAGGGCGCACGCCGGTCCGCGGGGGCCTCCGTCGTCGTTCCGGCGGGCACGAACTGCAGTCCGGTGGCCGCGGAGATCTCGGCGACCGCCTCCTCGACGAGCTGCCGGCCGCCCGGCGGGGCACCGTCCGGGCGCACGACGTAGCGCACCGTCCGGCACGGGTCGTAGGCGACCATCGGCTGGCCGGGATCGGGGGAGTCCGTGAAGCGGTAGCCGCCCGCGTCCGCGACCTCCGGGGGCGCGCCGAGCGGGGCCGGCGCGGCTCCGACCCCGGGCGGTGGTGCCGACGCGTTCGGCAGATAGGGGCGGACGGCCGGCAGCGCGTGGTCCTGGAGGAGCCCGGGGGCGATCCAGAGCAGGAGCAGCAGCACGGCACCCGCGGCCGGCGTCGCCCGCCACGTCCTGCTGCGCCGTCGGGGAGACGCTCTCCGATGCGGGCCGGCGGCACCGGGCTGGGGCATGGTTCCTGGCTTCTGTGCTGGATCGGGCGGTCCTGCGGACCGTCGAGACGTGTATGAAAGCAAACACAACTGATCACCGATCATC
Organism: Kocuria kalidii; assembly: GCF_044462225.1. NCBI lineage: Bacteria > Bacillati > Actinomycetota > Actinomycetes > Micrococcales > Micrococcaceae > Kocuria > Kocuria kalidii. Next base: position 73,449 of record NZ_JBISWJ010000078.1, read on the forward strand.
CCCTCTGCGGCGGGGAGCCGCTGTCCACACTCCTGCCTACACTGGCCCGACGCACGCCGAACCGTGGAGGAGCACCGCAGTGGAGACCACCCCGCACCAGAACGTCACCTTCCCCTCGGCCGGGGGACAGGCCCACGGCTACCTGGCGCTGCCGGCCGCCGGCCGCGGCCCCGGGGTGATCGTCGTCCAGGAGTGGTGGGGGCTGACCGACCACATCCGGGACGTGGCCGACCGGCTCGCCGACGCGGGCTTCGTGGCACTGGCCCCGGACCTCTACGGCGGGTCCATCACCCACGACGGCGAGGAGGCCGCGGAGATGATGTCCCGGCTGCCCGAGGACGAGGGCGTCCGCCTGCTCGCCGGGTCCGTCGACGTCCTGCTGGACCACGAGGCGGTCACCAGCTCCACGGTCGGGGCAATCGGCTTCTGCATGGGCGGCGGGTTCGTCCTCGCCCTGGCCGCCGCCCAGGGCGAGCGGGTCGGCGCCGCCGTACCCTTCTACGGGGTGGGCCAGGGCGTCCCGGAGGCCTTCCACGGGGTGCATGCGGCAGTGCAGGGCCACTACGGCCGGGAGGACTCGTCCTATCCGGTGGAGCAGGCCGAGGCCCTCGAGGGGCAGCTCCGCCGCGAGTCCGTCGCGCCGGTGGTGGAGTTCCACTACTACGACGCCCCGCACGCCTTCCACAACGACCAGAACCCGCCGAACCACCGGCCCGACGCCGCGGCCACGGCCTGGGAGCGCGCGGTCGCCTTCCTGCGGGAGCACGTCCGCTAGCCCACGGCGGGCCCCGGCGCAGCTCCGACCGCGGCCGACGTCCTGCCCGAGGAGACGCCCGAGGGGTGGGTGCGGCTCACGCCTCGGCTGCAGATCACGGCGGGCTGATCCGCCGCCGCCGACCACCCGGGCGTTCCCAGGACGCGCTCGGCTGAGTAGCGTTCGAGCATGGCACCGGACCGCGACGCAAGCATTTCCGCCAGCCCTGTCAGCTCCGTCGACCCGGTCGGCTCCGGCGGCGACGTCGGCGAGCGGGGATCAGCATGAGCGAAATCTGGTCCGTGGTCCACGCCGAGCGCCGGGCGCTGATCCGGGACCTCGAGGACCTGCCGGCGCAGCAGTGGGCCACCCCCTCGCTGTGCCCCGGCTGGGACGTCCACGACGTCCTGGCCCACCTCGTCGACGACGCGAGGACCACGCGCCTGGGCTTCCTCGGCCGCCTCGCGGCCTCCGGCTTCGACTTCGACCGCTGCAACGACCGGGGGATCGCGCGGGAGCGCCGGGCGGATCCGGGCGGCACGCTGGCCGCGTTCCGGGCGGTGAGCGGACGCACCACGAGCGCTCCGGCACCGCGGGCCGCCCGGCTGGTGGAGGTCTTCGTGCACGGGGAGGACATCCGGCGCCCGCTCTCCGTCCGCCGCGCCTGTCCGGCCGCCCACGTGGCCGAGGCCCTGCGGTACCAGCTGCGGACCGGTGGAAGACTCGGCGGGGGCAGGGAGCGCGGGGCGGGGCTGCGCCTCGTGGCGACCGATGCCGACCTGGCCGTCGGCACGGGCCCGGAGGTGCACGGCCCCGTCCTCGCGCTCCTGCTGGCGGTCTCCGGGCGCCCGGTGGGCTCCGACGAGCTCACGGGACCCGGTGCCGCGGTCCTCGCTCGCCGCCGGACCGGGTGAGGACTGCGCCGTTCCGCGGGGAAGCCCCATCCGTGGCGCAGGACCGCCGCCGGATCAGTGCTGCCGCAGCGGGCGTGCCACGACCCCGGTGGAGACCGCGAAGTACGCGGCCGCCGCGAACAGCAGCGTGGCCCATCCGTAGGCCTGGGATCCGAGGGCCAGGACCGCGCCGTTGGCGACGAACAGCACGAGGGCCGCGACCGTCAGCCACTGCGCCACCTGATTTCCGTGAACTTCTCGAACCCCTGCCACTGCTGTCCCCTTCGTCGTTCCGCACCCGTCTGCGACCACAGCCGGACGAGCCCCAAGTTAGGTGTCGTGCGGGGCATATGTCTGGGGACTTAAGTCCAGACCTCGGATCGTGCGCGCCGACATCGCCCCTGGTCAGGGCCGGCGGGCGAACATGACGAAAGATTGCTCGGGGTGCACGCACCGCCCGGCGCGGACATGCGACGGGGCGGAGCCGTGGAACCCACGACTCCGCCCCGTCCCGCGGGTGCGTGCTCCCGCCTAGGGTGCGGCGGGGACCGCTCCGGCGTCGGCGCCGGACAGACCCGGCTGGACCGCCGCGCCGGCACCCTGCTGGCCGGTGTCCGTGCCGGTCTGGCCGCTGTCCACCTGCTGACCGCCCGTGTCCGGGAGCTGCTCGCCGGACGTGGTGCCGTCCCCGGTCACCGCCCCGTCCCCGGGAGCGACCTCACCGGGAGCGACCTCACCGGGGAGCACGGCGGTCTCGTCGGCCGTGTCCGTCCCGTCCGCGGGGGCGATCTCACCGGTGTCCGCGGCCGGGTCCTCGGCCGGGGCGGGGGTGGTGGCGCTGCGCTGGGACACCGACTCGCTGCCGGTCACGGTGCGCTGGATCGTGCCCGTGCCGCCGGAGAGCTCGGTGCCGGTCAGTGCCTGGATGCCGAAGATCGCCGCGACCGCCAGGCCGAGGACGGCGCCGGTGCTGACCAGGACGGGCTTGAGGCGGAGCCGCAGGGCGCCCCGGGGGCTGCCCTCGGCCACGGGCGAGCTGCCCTCCGACGCGGAGGCGTCCAGGCCCGGACGCGCGAAGACGCGCTGGGCCACGGTGCTGTGCACCTTCTGCAGGCCGCGGCGGCTCTTCTCGAGCGACGCCGAGTAGAGCACGATGGCGACACCGGAGACGATGCTGGTCAGGGCCGCGCCGAGCACGGTGCCGACCACGCTGAGGTGGCCACCGAGCACGGACATGGTCGCGGCGGTGGCGGCGCCGGCGAGGAGGCCGGGGACGTTCAGGGCCGGGCTCTTCTTCTCGGGCTGCCCGTCGGCCTGGGCCTGGTCGTCGGGTGCCGGGGTCTCGCTGCGTGGTTTTTCCAAGGTCATGCTGTCCTGCTTCGGTTGCGGGGAAGGGGGGGAGCCGATCCCCGCGACGTTGCCCGGGCCAGCCCTCCCCATTATCCGGACGGACCGGGGAATGTGCAGGCCGAGTGGGCACTCTCACACCCCGCGGTCCCGCGCGGCGCAATGCTGCGTCAAGGTGCCGGTCGTCGGCCGACCCGGCTCCGAAGGGGTGGCGTCGCGCGAAGGGCGCGGCGAACGGCTCGGTGCGGGCGAAAGGGGAGCTGCCGTCCCCCTGCCACTTTCACGGTACAGCGCACCGGGGGTCTTGTGGCAAGACCCGGGTCGTGCCGCAGAATTCCCAGCCAGAGCCGAGACCTGCGCAGTCGGGGCGGCGCGACATCGACGGCCCCGAGGCACTTCCTGCCGAGCCGGAGGGCGTCCTGGCCGAAGGGGGATCCCATGATCGACGTGATCGTTGCCGGGGGCGGACCGAGCGGCATGATGCTGGCCGGCGAGCTGCGGCTGCACGGTGTGCACGTGCTGGTGCTGGAGAAGGAGACGACGCCGGCCGAGTACGTCCGCGGGCTCGGCCTGCACGTGCGCAGCGTCGAGGTCCTGGACCAGCGAGGTCTGCTGGGGCGGTTCCTCGCGCACGGCCGGAAGTACCCGCTCGGCGGTGTCTTCGCCGGCATCGACAAGCCCGCCCCCGACCGGCTCGACACCGCGCACCCCTACGTCCTCGGCATACCGCAGACCGTCACCGATCGCCTGCTGGCCGAGCGCGCCGAGGAGCTCGGCGCCGAGCTGCGGCGTGGGTGCGAGCTGGTCGGGCTGGACCAGGACGACCACGGGGTGACCGCCGAGCTGGCCGACGGCACGCGGCTGCGCTCGCGCTACCTCGTCGGGTGCGACGGCGGCCGCAGCACCGTGCGCGGACTGCTCGGCGTCGGCTTCCCCGGGGAGCCCTCCCGGGTCGACACGCTGCTGGGCGAGATGGAGGTGGACGTCCCGCCGGAGACGGTGGCCGCCGTGGTGGCCGACGTCCGCGAGACCCAGAAGCGGTTCGGCGCCGGGCCTCTCGGGGACGGGCGGTACCGCGTCCTCGTGCCCGCCGAGGGGGTGGCCGAGGACCGCACGGTCCCGCCGACCCTCGAGGAGTTCAGGCAGCAGCTGCGGTCGATCGCCGGCACCGACTTCGGCGTGCACTCGCCGCGCTGGCTCTCCCGCTTCGGCGACGCCACCAGGCAGGCCGAGCGCTACCGGACCGGCCGGGTGCTGCTGGCCGGCGACGCGGCGCACATCCATCCGCCGGTCGGTGGGCAGGGCCTCAACCTCGGCATCCAGGACGCGTTCAACCTCGGCTGGAAACTGGCCGCCGAGGTCCGGGGCTGGGCGCCGGAGCCGCTGCTGGACAGCTACCACACCGAACGGCACCCCGTGGCCGCCGACGTGCTGAACAGCACCCGCGCCCAGATGGAGCTGCTGTCCACCGAGCCGGGTCCCCGGTCCGTCCGGCGGCTCCTGTCGGAGCTGATGGACCTCGAGGAGGTGCACCGGTTCCTGATCGAGAAGACCACCGCGATCGGGATCCGCTACGACGTCGGCGAGGGGCACGAGCTGCTCGGCCGACGGCTGCGGGACGTTCGGCTACGGCGGCGGCGCCTCTACGAGCTGATGCACGGCGGCCGTGGGCTGCTGCTCGACCAGACCGGCCGGCTCTCCGTGGAGGGGTGGACGGGCCGGGTCGACCACGTCGTCGACACCAGTGAGGAGCTGGACGTGCCCGCGGCGCTGCTGCGGCCGGACGGCCACGTGACCTGGGTCGGCGAGGACCAGCAGGACCTGCTCCGCCACCTGCCCCGGTGGTTCGGCGCCGCGACCGGCTGAGGACCGGTCGTGGGAGACCGCGTCGCCGTGGAGACGGCCCGATCAGGGCAGGGTCCGCCGCATGAGGACGCGCGGGAACCGGTTGAGCGTCGAGGCGGTGTCGGCGGCCCAGATGAAGCCGGCCCGGTCGAACATGGCGCGGGTGCCGACGTAGGCCATCGTGGTGTCGACCTTCCGGTCCCCGTTGTCGACGGGGTAGCCCTCGATCGCCGGTGCGCCGTGGCTGCGGGCGTGCTCGACGGCGCCCTCGAGCAGGGCCCGGGCCACGCCGCGGCCCCGGTGGCCGCCGCGGACCCGGAAGCACCACACGCTCCAGACCGGGAGGTCGTCGACGTGGGGGATCGTTCTCCCGTGGGTGAAGGCGTGCAGCTCGGCGCGCGGGGCGACGCCGCACCAGCCGACCACGGTCTCGTCGTCGTAGGCGAGGACGCCCGGCGGGATCGGCCCGGCGCAGAGCTCCTGGACCACCCGGGGCCTCTCCCGGGCGGTGAGCGCGCGGTGCTCCTTGGACGGGAGCCGGTAGGTGAGGCACCAGCAGACCGCCGAGTCGGGGTTCCGGGGTCCCAGGACCGTGGCGACGTCGTCGAACCGCTCGCTCGTCGCCGGCCGGATCGTGAACGGAGTGCGCGTCATGGTCGTCCCTCGGTGTCGGCCGGCGCGGTGCCGGCCGTGCCTCTCACCCTAGGGAGATCCCGCCGTGCCGACCACCCTCCTGCCGGAGCGGTCGACGGCCCGGCCCGCACGGGAGAGCTGCCCGACGCCACGGGCGCGCACGGGCCCGAGGACCGCTCCGTCGCCGAGGTCGCCCGGATCGTGGGGCCGGCGATCGAGCGCCCGCCGTCCGCCGTCCAGCCGGCCGGGACCGCGGACACCGCCGTCGTTGCCCGATCGAGACCGATGAGGTCTGGCGCCGATTGACCGCTCGGACGAGAATTTGACCATGCGGTCAACCAGGGAGCCGGACGGGGCGGGGACGTTCACGGAGCGGGCCCGCCGGGAGCAGATCCTGGCGTGCGCCGTCGAGGCGATCGCGGAACTGGGCTACGGCCGGGCGTCGCTGGCGGAGATCGCCCGCCGGGCGGGGGTCAGCAAGGGCGTGGTCTCCTACTACTTCCCCGGCAAGGACCGCCTGCTGGAGCAGGTCGTGGCCGACGTCTACGCCCGCGCCGGTGCGGCCGTCGCCGAGGCGACAACCGGGCGCACCGGGACCGCGGCCCTGCGGGGGTACCTCGAGGCCAACCTGGGCTTCCTGGCCGGCCACCCGGCCGGCATCCGGGCCGTCACCGAGATCGTGATGAACCTGCGCGGCTCCGACGGCGCCCCGCGGTTCACCCCGACGGAGGCGGACCCGGTGCTCGCCCACCTGGAGCAGCTGCTGCGGGACGGCCAGCGGGCCGGGGAGTTCCGCGACTTCGACGCGCGCAGCATGGCCGTGCTGCTGCGCGGGGCGATCGACACCGCCTCCGGGCGGCTCGTCACCGACCCGGGGTTCGACCTGGCCGCCTACACCCGCGAGCTCGTCGGCACGGCCGAGCTCGCCACCCGGAGAACGCCCTGAGGGCACCGTCGCCGAGGAGGACGCCATGAGCACTGCACGACCCCCGACTCCCGACGGCGGGACCGACGGCGCCACCGCGACCCGGTGCGGCGGCGTGGCCGGGTGGCTGGGCGTGGACCTGGTGCTGCCGTTCGTCCTCTACTACGGCTCCCGCCTGGCCGGGGCGGACGCGTGGACGGCCCTGATGCTCGGGGCGGCCGGGCCCCTGGTGCGCGTGGTGGTCACGGCCGTGCGGGCCCGGCGGCTGGAGCGGCTGGGCCTGTTCACGCTCACCGTGCTGGGAGCGGGCACCGTCGTCGGACTCCTCAGCCCCGACCCGCGCCTGCTGCTGGCGCGGGAGAGCTGGCTGACGGCCCTGGTCGGTGCGTGGATCCTGGCGTCCCTGCTGGGGGAGAAGCCGGTGCTCTACGAGGCCACGATGCGCCTGATGCCCCCGGCCGCCGCCGCGGGCTGGCGCCGCGACTGGGAGACCAGCCCGGGCTTCCGCCGCCTGCTGCGCCGGATGACCGCCGCCTTCGGCGCGGCGTTCCTGCTCGACGCCGCGGCCCGGGTGGTGATGGCCTGGACGCTGCCCGTCGACGTGGTGCCCGGAGCCAGCGTCGGGCTGCTCGTGCTGCTGCTCGTGCTCGTCGTCCAGGTGTCCAAGGCGTGGGGCCGCCGCCACCTGGGTCCCCCGCCGGCCGGCTCCGGGGAAGCAGCAGCACCTCCGGAACCGGCCACCCGGCCAGGGTCCGAGCCGTCCCCGGACACCTGACCCGCCCGACCCCGAGCGGTCGAGCGCTTCCTCCTCTCGACTAAGATCACAGCGATGCCAGGACCGACCGCAGGAGGCGCCGGACCCACAGGAAGGGCCCGCACACTCGCCGAGGTGTACAGACGCTTCGGCGAGGTCGACGCCGCCGGACACTCGCCCCTGTACGAGCGCGTCGCCGTCGCCCTGAGCGAGTCCGACGAGGCCCTGCGTGCCATCGCGACGGCACCGGCGCACCAGCGGCACCCCGCGGTGGTCCTCGCCGCGCTGCACGACCTCGCCCTCGCCGGACGCGCCCCGGAGCTCGCCGCGGCCTGTGCCGCAGCGGACGGTCACGCTGCCGCCGGCGCGGCGATCGACACGCTGCTGCGGATGCCCGACGCGGTCGCGGCCGTCGCCGGGCGCCGGCGGCCACGGACCGACGAGACCGGACGCGGCGCCGTGCTGTACCCGGCTCTCGCCGAGGCGGCGCACCGGACGGGCGCGGATGCGGTGGGGCTGATCGACGTGGCCTGTCCGGCCGGGTTCAACCTCACCGTCGACCGTGTGGGCATCACGTACAGCAACGGACAGTTCCTGGGCGATCCGTCCTCTCCCGTGCAGGTGGCGTCGTCGCTCGTGGGAGACCGGCCGGTCCCGGGGCGGAGGGTGCCCGAGGTCGTCGCCCGCGTCGGCGTCGACCGCGAGCCGCTCGACGTCACCGACGCGGACGACGCCCGCTGGCTGCGCGCCTGCCTCTGGCCGGACCGGCCGGAGCGGGCCGCACGGCTCGACGCCGAGATCGCGCTGGCGGCGACGGCCCGTCCGGTGCTGCTCCAGGGCGACGCCGTCGAGGTGCTGCCCGAGGCCGTCGCGCACGTGCCCGAAGGGGCACTGCCCGTCGTCACCACGACGTGGGCGCTGTCGCGCCTCCCGCTCGAGGGCCGCCTGCGCTTCCTGCACCGCCTCGACGAAGCGGCGGCCAGCCGGCCCGTGGCGTGGGTGTCGGTGGAGGGGGTCGGCGTCGCGCCCGCGGTCCCGACGCTCGGTGATCGCCGCGCCTCCGGCCACAGCATCATCGGGCTGGCGGTGTTCGACGGGGCGTCCCTGCACGCCGAGGCCCTGGGCCGCTGCTGGTCGCGGGGCCGCCTGCTGGCGTGGCTGGCAGATCCCTGATGTCCTGCCGGACGGATCCGTCGACCGAGGTCTCCGGAAGCCGGCCGAGAAGCAACGACAGCCGCAGCGGCCGTCCGTCCCGGGCGCGGGTCCGGGACGGGGAACCGCCGACCGAAGGAGGCGCCGTGCGTGGAACGGCCGTCGTCGTCGGGGCCGGCATCGCCGGTCTCGCCACCGCCCGTGGCCTGCTCCGCACCGGGTGGACCGTCCACGTGCTCGAGCGCTCGCCGGACCTGCCGAGCACCGGGACCGCACTGGGCATGTGGCCCGAGGCGATGCGCGCCCTGGACCGGCTGGGTGCGGGCGAGCACGTCCGTGCCGCCTCGGTCGAGCAGCGGGGAGGGCGGCTCCTCCGGCCGGACGGCACCGAGATCGCCCGCATCGGCCCGGGGCGCACCGCCAGGCTGGTCCCACGGCCCGCGCTCCTGGCGGCGCTCGCCGAGGGCCTTCCGCCGGACGTCGTCGCGTGGAGCCACCCGGTCACCGACCGCCGCACCCTGTCCGGGGCCGACCTCGTCGTCGCCGCCGACGGCGTCCACAGCCCCACCCGTGCCGCGCTCTTCGGCGTCGGTCCGCGGCCGCTGGGCACCGTCGCCCTCCGCGGCACCGTCCCGGGGCCGGCGGCCGGGGTCACGGAGACGTGGGGGCCGGGACGGCTCTTCGGCATCACCCCGCACGACGCCGAGCACACCAACTGGTTCGCGAGCGTCCGCGCCGACGTGCTCGACGCGGCGGCGTCCGGAGGCGGCGGCGACCCCCAGATCCTCCGCCGGCTCTACGGGGACTGGCACCCGGCCGTGCGGCGCGTCCTGGACGCCCTCGGGGACAGCCCGGTCGACCGGCGCATCCTGCTCGACGTGCCCCCGCTGCCCTCCTACGTCCGGGGACGGACCGTGCTCCTCGGCGACGCCGCGCACGGCATGGCACCCAATCTCGGCCGGGGCGCCTGCGACGCCCTCCTCGACGCCACGGCCCTCGTCGGCGCACTGACCGCGGCCCCCGACGTGCCCGCCGCCCTGCACCGGTACGACGCCGCCCGCCGCCGGCCGACCGTCCGCACGGTGCGCGCGGCACGCCTGGCGAACAGCGTGAGCACCGCGCGGCACCTGCTGCCCGTGCGCAACGCGGTCGTCGCCGCGGCCGCACGTCTGAGCTGACCGGGACGCGAGCGGCCGCCGCCGCTCCGGAGCCCACGGCGCACCGTGGTCCCGCGGGCGGGCCGCGGCGGCCGCGCCCCGGCGGGGGCTCACGCGATGCCGGTGCCGAAGAGCAGACCCAGGGCGTAGGTGGCCCCCGCGGCGCCGTAGCCGATGGCCAGCTGCCGCAGCGCCATCCGCAGCGGGGACCCGCCGGAGAGCAGCGCGACCACGGCTCCGGTGGACAGCAGCGCCAGACCGACGACGGCGGCCGAGACGACCACGGCGAGCGTCCCGCCCAGTCCGAGGAGGTAGGGCAGCACGGGGAGGATCGCCCCGGAGGCGAAGAAGCAGAAGCTGGCCGCGGCCGCGCCCAGACCGGTGCCGACGGCCTCGTGCTCGTCGCCCTCGGCCACCGGCACCGGGCCGGTGTCCTCGGCACGGGGAGTGCGCAGGACGCGGGCGGCCTTGGCCTCGGCCGCGTCGGGGTCCATGCCGCGGGCGCGGTAGAACAGGGCCAGTTCGTTGGCCTCGGCATCGAGCATCGGCACCTTCTGGTGGGTGTCCGCGCTGGGGGTGGAGGCCTCCAGCAGCTCACGCTGGGAGCGGACCGAGACGTACTCGCCGGCGCCCATGGACAGCGCCCCGGCGAGCAGGCCGGAGATGCCCGTGAGCAGCACCATGGGGTTCGAGACCCCGCTGGCGCTGATGCCCATCACCAGGGCCAGGTTGGAGACCAGTCCGTCGTTGGCCCCGAACACGGCGGCCCGGAAGCTGCCGGCCATCCGGTTGCGCCCCCGGGTGGCCAGGGCCCGGACGACCTCCTCGTGGATCTGCTCGTCGGCGGCCATCGCATCGGTGGCGTGGAGGTCGGCCTCGTACGGGGAACGGGACTCCGCCCGCTGCATGAGGGCCAGGACGAACACGGACCCGAAGTGGCGGGCGAGGAAGCCCAGGAGGCGGGATCGCAGGGATCCTCGGCGCGGATGCCCCACATGGTGGCCGAGAAGGGCGATCCAGTGCTGCTCGTGGCGGGCCTCGGCCTCGGCGAGTCCCAGCAGGATCTCGCGTTCCTCACCGGTGCGCCGGGCGGCGAGGTCGCGGTAGACGGCGGCCTCGGCGCGTTCGTCGGCCAGATAGCGGCGCCAACGGCGGACCTCGGCTGCGGTGGGCGAGGGAGCTGCGGGGGTGTGGGAAGGAGTGGTCATCGTCGTCCTGGAGGCAGGGCTCCCGCCGGAGCGCCCCGGGAGCAGGGAGACTTCGGCCGGAGCGGTGTCCGGCCGAAGGTCTCGTTCGCTCGCGCACTCAGGTGCTCGAGTGGCGCACCGGGTCTCCCGTCCGGGGGGACCAGCATGTCGACGCGCCTCTGCATCCACCCGGGAGGTGGCGGGAACTACTCCCCTTCGACCCGTTCACCGTACCCAGGTTCCTCGATCGGCCGGTTTCGGTGCACCGAAACGGTGGTGCACCGAGGAGGCGCATCGCGTCGCCCGTCACGGGGCGGAGGGCGACGACGACGCGGCGTCGGCCTCGGCGACGCGCCGGAGCCGCTGCAGGCTCTCGTGCAGTGCCTCGCGCATGGTGGTCATCCGGTCCGGATCCCGGAGCAGGGTGCCGATGACGAACCAGCCGATGCGGCCGACCGGGCGGGCGACCTCCCAGGACTCCGTCACCCGGGTGCCGGTGCCCTCGGGCTCGAAGCGGTAGCGCCACACGATCGTGCCGAAGAACGCCTCGGTCCGGGCGAAGGCGAACTCCCGGCCGGGCTCGGCGGCCATGACGATCGGCGTGTTGTGCCAGGAGAACCGGGAGTCCTCCGGCACGCGGTTGCGGGCCCGGAAGCGTGCGCCGACACGGGGTCCGCCGTCGTCGAGCCAGACGACCTCGTCGACCTCGGGACTGTACTCGGGGGTGCGGGTGACGTCGGCGACGAGGTCGTAGACCGTCCGCGGCGGCGCCTCGACGTGGACGGACTCCTCGGCGCGGCCCAGGGTCTGCATGACGGTCCTCCGTGCGGTGTCCGAGTAGCGCGGGCCCGGGCACCACGGGGGCGCGACCGGGTCGGGTGCCTCCACGGTAGGACCCCGGTGCGCCGGTCCGTCCGGGTGAGACCGGATCGTTGCTCGGCGCGGCTGCGTGTCGCCGGATCCGGGCGGGTCGCGGGGCGCCGGTGCGTGATCCGGTCGGCCCGATCGCGTGCCGGGCCCGATCGCGTGCCGGGCCCGGTCAGCCCGGAGCGCCGTCGCGGGCGCGGTCCGTCCACGGGCCGTCGCCGAGCTTGGCGTAGGACGCGGCGACGATGTCCGCGAGGACGTCCAGGTCCACGGCGTCGAGGTCCTTGACGTAGATGCAGCCCACCCCGGTGGTGTGCGGGCCCAGCCGTGCCAGCTGCTCCTGGTGGGCGTCGACGCCGTCGTACACGTAGATCGTCGTCGCGGCCTTCCGGGCGGCGAAGCCGGCCGCGGGGGCGTCGCCCTCGTGGCCGCTCGCGTACCGGTAGTGGTACTGGCCGAAGCCGACGATCGTGCCCCACATCTCGGCCGGCTGCCCGGTGACCCGGGCGAACAGCGGGACGAGGCGCTCGGCGTCGGCCTTCCGCTTCCTGGGGGTGACCCCGGCGAGGTGCTCCTCGACCGGCTGTCCTGTCTTCTCCATCTGGGGTCCTCCTCCGTCATGGCCGGGCTCGCGGATCGTTCCGCCCGGAACGCCGCGCCCGGATCGCTCCGCTCGGATCGCCCTGCCCGGGCCGTCGCTTCCGGACCGTCGCGACCGGACCGGCCGTGGCGGCGTCCGGCGCCACCGTGCGGTCCAGCGTAGTGCCGGTCCGTCGCGTGCTCACCCGGTGGCCGGTGTGCTCCCGACCGTTTCACCCCCGGCCTGTTCACCGCTGGCCTGTGCACCCCCGTCCTGTTCACCGCTGGCCTGTGCACCCCCGGCCTGTGCCCTCTCGGCCAGGGGCAGCTCGAGCACCACGTGGGTGCCTTCGCCCTCGACGGAGTCCAGGTGCACGTGCCCGCCGTGCTGCTCGACGATGGTCCGCACGATGACCAGGCCGAGGCCGGTGCCCGGTACCTGCTGGGCGGTGGCGTTGGACGCGCGGGTGAAGCTGGTGAACAGCTTGTCGAGGTCCTGCGCGGGGATGCCCATGCCGGTGTCGGTGCAGTGCAGCTGCACGACGGAGCCCTCGTCGGCGGTGCTCCAGGTGAGCTCGACCGCCCCACCGGGCGGGGTGAACTTGACGGCGTTGCTGACCACGTTGGTGATCGCCCGTTCCAGGCGCTCCTGGTCGCCCTCGACCGGCCAGGGCCCGCCGGGGCCGGCGCCGAGCCGGACCTGGCCCCGGGCGGCCTGGGGCGCGAGGTTCACCAGGACGGCGTCCAGGCACTCGGCCAGGTCCACGCGCTCGCACCGCTGCCGCTGGGGGCCCTGGTCCATCCGGTTGATCAGCAGGACGTCCTCGATCAGCAGCTGCAGGCGCAGGGTGTTTCGCTGGGCGATCCCCACGGCGTGACGCTGCTCGGCGCCGAGCTCGCCGAAGTCGCCGTCCTCGAGCATCTCCAGGTAGCCGCTGATCGAGGTCAGGGGGGTGCGCAGCTCGTGGTTGGTGGTGGAGAGGAACTCCGACTTCTGGCGGTCGAGCTCCTGGAGCTGGTCGAGCGCCTGCTGGCGCTGCTCGGCCAGCTCCCGCACCGCGGCGGAGTGCTCGTTGAAGGACCGGGCGACGTCGATCAGCCTCGTGCGGGCCTCGTCGGTGAACTCGTTGAAGGAGCGGGCCAGGTCGACGACCTCCACCGCGCCGACGGACGTGCTGGCGCGGGCCGAGGAGTCGCCCTCGCGCTGGCGGACCACGGTCTGCTGCAGCCGGAGCAGGGGGAGGGCCAGCAGCCGGTCCACGCGCCGCAGGGCCAGCAGGACCGCTCCCACGGACAGGGCGGTGACGACCAGCACGGCCAGCGCGGCGGCGTTCAACGACCAGCGCAGGTCGGCCCGGCCCTGCTCGCGCAGGTCCGAGACGTCCCGGTCGAGCCGGCCGAGGGCGTCGAGGCCCCGGTTCATCGACTCGGCCGAGTTCTCGAGGTCGAGGGAGGCCGGGGAGGCGGTCACCGCGACCGGGCGGGTGTCGCCGAGCCAGTCGTCGATCGCGGTGTTCAGCGGTCCCAGCTGGTCCAGCCGGCCGTCGGCCAGGGAGGTCAGCCGGGTCCGTGCGTTGAGCAGGTCCGCGGCGGCGCGCTGGTACTCCTGGGCGAAGGAGGGGTCCTCGGTCAGGACGTAGCCGCGCACGGCGGCCTGGGCGCGCAGCAGGGTCGAGCGCACCTCGTGGCTGGTGTCGACCAGCGGGGTGATCGTGGTGCGGGTGGTCGTGACGTCGTCGCGGATCGTCTGGATGCCGAGGAGCGCGGTGGCGCCCGTGACCGTCAGGGCCACGCAGAGCAGCAGCAGCAGCTTCATCAGGATCGCCCGGACCCGGTGCCGGTTCGCGCCCCGGGTCGCCCGGACCGCTGTGGCGGGACTCATGCCTTGACCTGGCCGAACCCGGACCGGGTCATGGTGCCCCAGACCTGCTGGCGGCCGGTCAGTGCCGCGGCCCACCCCTCCAGGCGCCACCACGCGGTGGCCTGGCGGTAGCCGGCGTTCTCCAGCACGGCCGCGACCAGGGTGGTCCCCAGGTCCCGCCAGCGGGGGTACTTGTGGTAGCTGAGCTCCTCGACCGTCACCGCGGCGAGGGTCACGAGGATGGCGTAGGCGTAGGCCACGAGCATGAACAGGAGGAAGTACTGGACCGACACCACGCCGAGGGTGAAGCCGAGCAGCATGAGGACCAGCCCGCCCAGTTCCAGCAGCGGGGCGAAGAGCTCGAAGGCCCAGTAGTAGGGCACCGCGACCAGGCCCAGACGCCCGTAGCGGGGGTTGAACAGCATGCCCCGGTAGGCCCACAGGGTCTCCCACAGTCCCCGGTGCCAGCGCGAGCGCTGCCGGCGCAGCACGGAGACGGTGCTGGGCACCTCGGTCCAGCAGATCGGCTCGGTGAGGAAGGTGACCCGGTAGGGCGTGCGGCGGCGGCGCAGGTGGCGGTGCAGGCGCATGACCAGCTCGAAGTCCTCGCCGATGCTGGTCGGGTCCAGTCCGCCGATCTCCACGAGCACGTCGCGGCGGAAGACGCCGAAGGCGCCGCTGATCAGGATCAGGGCGTTGAGCCGGGACCAGCCGGCCCGGCCGAGGTGGAAGGCGCGCAGGTACTCCACGACCTGGATGTCGGCCAGGGGCCGGCCCGGCATCCGGACGTCGATCACGCGTCCGTCGCGGACCCGGCAGCCGTTGGCGGCCCGGATCACCCCGCCGGCCGCCACGGTGCGCACGGGGTCGTCCACGAAGGGCCGGCAGACGCTCAGCAGGGCGTCGGGGTCCAGCAGGGAGTCGGAGTCCACGAACACGACCAGCTCCTCCCGGGCCAGGTTCACGCCGACGTTGATCGAGTCCGAGCGCCCCGAGTTGGCCTTGCGCACCACGGTCAGGCGCGTCCGGCCGTCCCGGGGGACGTGGATGCTGGTGGGCCGCCGGCGCACCGGCAGGTCGCCGGGCATCTCGCGCCCGACCGGGACCAGGTCGAAGGCGGCGCGCAGCACCTCGAACCCGCCGTCCGAGCTGCCGTCGTCGACCACGACGACCTCGTGCTGCGGGTGGTTCAGGGAGAGGAAGGACTCCACCGCGGTGCGGATGCCCACCTCCTCGTTGTGCATCGCGGTGACCACGCTGATCCCGGGCATCGTCCGGGAGCGGACCAGCTCCTCGCGTCCGGCGAAGGGCGCCCGGCGCTGGTGGGCCACGAAGTCCACGGCGGCCAGCACGATCATCAGCAGGTAGGAGCTGTTGATGAGCAGGAAATAGATCAGCACCGGGAGCGCCACGATCTCCAGGGTCGCGGTCACGATGCCCCGCAGCGGGTCGAGCCAGTCCATCACCGGCCTCCTCGCAGGCCGGCCAGCTGCAGGGCGTAGCGGGACGGGCCGGCGGACGGCCCGTCCAGGGCGGCCGCCGCCTGCAGGTGGGTGCGCCCGCCCGGTCCCAGCTCGGCCAGGGCCGTGGCGGCCCGCTCGGCGACCCGGGGGCGCGGATCGGCCAGCAGGGGGCACAGCGCCTCGACCGCGGCCGAGGACCCCAGGCGCTCCAGGGCGCCCACGGCGGCGAGACCGACCTGTTCGTCCTCGTGCTCGGTGAACCGGCAGAGCAGGGGCAGGTCGTCCACGGAGCCGACGCGCCCCAGCGCCCCGAGCATCGCGGTCAGCGTCCGGGTGTCCTGCTCCTCGGGCAGCCGGGCCCGCACGGCGGGCCCGGCCTGGGGCACCGGGCGGGCGTCGACGACCGTGGCGGCCACGTGGCGCACGGCCGGGTGCGGGTGCTGGAGGGCCTCGACGACGACGCTGCCCACGGGCTCCCCGAAGGCGCACAGCGACTCGACCGCCGCCCAGCTCGGGAGCCCCTGCGGTCGCCGGCGCGGGGCCACCGCGCGCACCACGGCCCGCGCCGCGCCCCCGTCGCCGATCAGCGTCAGGGCGCGGGCGGCGGTGACCACCACGTCCGCCGAGCGGTCCTGCAGCAGCGGGGTGATCTGGGGCCCGGCGTCGATCTCCCGCATCAGGCCCAGGGTCCACGCGGAGTGCGCCCGGCGGACCGCCGAGGCCGAGGTCAGGCCGCGGCGGGCCCACTGCGCCCGGCCGTGGGTGCGCAGCACCTGGGCCAGCGCCCGTGCCGGGTCGCCCCGGACCTTCGAGAGCAGCACCGACACGGTCCGGTCCACCAGGGCGACGTGGCGCGGGGCCACGGCCGTCAGGCGCGCCAGGGCGGAGGAGTCGTCGTCCTCCCCGGAGGCGACCTCCAGCAGGGCCGGGCGCAGCGGCGTCAGGACCGCCTGCTCCCGCCGGACCCGCCAGGCCCGCCCGCAGCGGGAGCCGACCACGATCGCCAGCAGCACCGCCGCGGCGAAGACCATCGCCCACAGCACCCACCACAGCAGCTGGGCGGAGACGTGCGACTCCACGAGTGCCGTCACCTCAGCGGCCCCGGCCCAGCAGCGTGTTCACCCGGTGCATCAGCTCCCGCGGGCTGAACGGCTTGGTCACGTACTCGTCGGCGCCGCTGGTGTAGCCGTCGTCCACGTCGACGTCCCGGGCCCGGGCGGTCAGCAGCACGACCTTGAGCGACCGGAGCTGCTCGTCCGCCCGGATGCGGCGCAGCACGTCCAGCCCGCTCAGGCCCGGCATCATGACGTCCAGCAGCACCAGGTCGGGGCGGAACCCGGTCAGGGCCTCCAGGGCGGCGTTGCCGTCGCCGACGGCCACGACCTCCATGCCGGCCTGCTGCAGCTTGAACACCACGAGGTCGCGGATGTCGGCGTCGTCGTCGGCCACGAGCACCGACGGGCGGGAAGAAGCCAAGGGGAGCTCCTCGAACGGGGGGACGGGGGGAACGCGGGAACGGCCCGGAACAGCGGGGAAGGACCACCTGCATCTGTTTGCGATCATAACGCCCGGGAGCGGGGAACCGGCCGAGGACACCGGCCCCCGCTCACGGGTCGTGCCCGGGCGGCCCCGGAGCTCCGCCGCGGGGGCCGCCCGTGCCGGACGCCTCCTGCTGGGTGACGCTGCCGGCGTCGTCGTTCGCCGAGCTCGCGATGGTCTCTCCGGTCGTCGCGGACGAGGTGCTCTCTGCGCTCGTCGTGATCGCCGCCGTCGTCCCGGAGCCCCGACGCGACGGCCCAAGGGCTCGTTGACCTGGGATTCCTCCACCGACCCGTAGCCTGAGGGCGGCGTGCAGGACGATCCGTCGTGCACGTCCGGAATCGGTGAACAACTGGGGGACCCATTGATGAAGAAGCTCTCGACGTGCCTGGGGATCGGAGTCGTCACGGCATCCATGGCCGTGGCGGCGCCGGCGTCGGCGGCCGCGAAGTACGACCCTGCCTCCGGCACCGGGTACGTGAGCAAGGGCGAGGTGCAGTCGGCGCTCGGGTGGAACAACAAGGAGTTCCAGGCGAACGCGGACCGTGTCAGCTTCTCCGTGCAGACCTACCAGTACCTGCGGATGGCGTGGACGTGCACGGAGGACGGGGGAGACGGGACGTTGGAGCGGGAGGGGTTCCGGGACAACTACCGGTACGGCTGGATCGACACCACTCCCCGCGAGCGCGGGCAGGTGGTCGGGTTCGAGCTGTCGGACTACCAGTACATCGTGGGCATCAGCGTCCCCGCGGGCGAATCGGAGACGGGGGTCTGCCCCGAGTCGTGGACGGCGAGCGGCGTCAGACTGGCGGAGGTGGAGGAGGAGGAGATCACCCTCGACCTGCACCTCGACGGCGAGAACACGATCACCGCCACGCTGGAGACCTGAGCCGCTGCCGGGATCAGCAGGGCTTGTAGAACTTGCCGCCCGGGGCGTAGCAGCGCGGCCCCGTGTAGCCGGGGATCTCAGCGGAGTATCCAGGAGGGGCCTGGTCGACGATGTTGGCCCCCGGGTTCGGGGCGGGCTTCGGTGCGGGTGCGGGTGCGGGTGCGGGTGCCGGCGCGGGCACGGCGGCCCGGTTCGCGGCGTCGACCGCCGCTTGCCGTGCCGCTTCGGTCTGCCGTGCCACCTCGGCCTGTCGGACGGCCTCCGCCTGACGCGCTGCTTCGGCCTGCCGTGCCGCTTCGGCCTGGCGCGCTGCTTCAGCCTCCGCCTCGCGGCGCTGTTCCTCCTCGGCCTCCGCCTGACGCGCGGCTTCGGCCTCTGCCGCGCGGCGCTGCGCCGCGGCGCGCTCTTGAAGGGCGGTGATGTCTCCCCGGACGCCCGCGATCCGGCCCTCGAGCGACGGCAGTCCGACCAGGTGGCGCACGTGCGGATGCGCGTCGCCGTCGACAGCGTCCAGGGCAGCCAGGAACGCCACGGCGGCCGCGACCTCACCGGTTGCATCGTCCAGGTTCGCCGGCGCGGCGTCGGCGAGCGCGGTCGTCGCCTGCTGGACCCGTGCCGGGATCGTGCAGCCGTGGGCGGGGTCGAGCAGGCCGGCCTGCTGCTGCTCGGCCTCGGCGAAGGCCTCCTCGACGGGCGGCAGGAACCGGTCGTTCGGGGCGATGTAGAGCGGGGTGCCCAGACCCTGACGGGCGATCTCGGCGTTGACCAGGGTCCCGTCCTGCAGGAACACCCCGGCGAGGGTGCGGCCGTAGGAGTCGGTGCGCTCCTGGTCGTACTCGAGGCCCACCACGGTGCCCGGCGGCAGGAGCTCCTCCAGCAGCGCGGTCGCCTCCGGACCGAGACACTCGACGATCTCGTTCGGGTCCTTGGTCTCCGGGGTGTCGATGTTGAGCAGCCGCACGCGCACCACCTCGCCGCCGAGCCGGACGTCGACGGTGTCGCCGTCGATCACCCGCTCCACCACGGCCCGCTCGCCGCGCAGCTCCGCAGCGGCCGAGGTCTCGGCGGCCTGTGAGGAGTTCGACGACGGCGTCGCGTTGCTGGAGGCCGCTGTTCCGCCGCAGGCGGTCAGGAGCGAGAGGACGAGCGCGGAGGCGCCCAGGCGGAGGAAGGCCGGGGAAGGCGTCATGGGGGGTCCTGTCAGAAGAGCATCGGGTCCTCATCAGCCTATGGATGCGGATGCAATCACCCGGGGAGGTCGATGTCCCCAGTTCGGGGGTGCACCGGTTGGTGCGCTACGAGTCGAGGCCGGGGTTTGCTGACCCGGACCACGTCACAATGCGGAACAGGGCGGCGCCCACTGGACGTTTTCTAATGCAAAAGCATGAGATGCAGGGAGACACTCTCGTTCCGTTCGAAAGCTGATGACCATGACGCCCTTCGCCGACCCTGCGCTCCCGCCCTCGGCACCCATCCGCACCACGGGGTTCGCCGCCTTCCGGCTGCTCGGTCCACCGGCGGAGGTCCGTGAACCGCAGCCGGCGCCGTCCCTGGCCGACCGCAGGGCGGGTCAGGCGGTCATCGCCGAGACGCTGCGGATCCAGGACGGGCAGCCGCCCCGGTCGTGGTGGCAGCGCCTGCGTGGTGCCAGCCCGCTCAGCGCGCAGAGCCGCCCGTGGTTCACAGGTGCTGAGGGGGAGATCGCGGTCGGGCGCATCCTGGACCGCCTGGGCCCGGAGTGGACGGTGCTGCACGCCGTGCCGGTCGGGGCCGGGGCCTCCGACATCGACCACGTGCTGATCGGCCCGGCCGGGGTGTTCACGCTCAACACGAAGAACCACTCGAGCACGGACGTCTGGGTCGGAGAGCGCGCGATCCTGGTGGGCGGGCACAAGCAGCACTACTTGACCCACGCCCGGCACGAGGCGGCTCGCGCGTCGAAGCGGCTGAGCGCCGCGGCGGGGGAGGTGGTGTCCGTGACTCCCGTGCTGGTGCTGATCCAGCCGAAGCAGCTGTCGATCAAACAGCATCCCGTCGACGTCAAGGTCGTCACCGAGCGTGCGCTGCTGCGCTGGCTGACGCGCCGTCGCCCTGTCCTGGATCCCGAGCGGGTCGCCCGGATCGTGGCCGCCGCCGTGGTCCCGGGCACCTGGCACCACAGCCCCGCACCGGCCGAGGATCCGGTGGTGCTGCAGGAGCGCTTCGCCGAGCTCCGGGCGTCGGTGCGCAGCGCACGAATCCGGCGCGACCTGTGGCGGCTCGGATACCCTGCCGCCGCGCTCGTCCTGTTGTTCGGGTCGGGCCCGCTCCGTGCGGTGCTGGACGGACTGTGAACCGGAACCGGTTCAAGACCGCGCCCACCGGTGCGGTCAGGACGACCGCGCCGGTGGGCGCGTGCGGGACGGGGACCGGCCCGCTCACCTGCCGGGCTGCTCCTCCGGCGTGAGCTCCCGGGGCAGCACCCGCCGCAGGACGTCGGAGAGCGTGATCACCCCGACGAAACGGCCCTGGTGCATGACGGCGGCGAGCTGCTCACCGGCCGCCCGGATCTGGGCCAGGGCCTCGTAGACAGGGGCCTCGGCGTCGAGCACGAACGCGGGGCGCACCAGGTCCTGGACGGGCCGCTCCAGCGGCTCGAGCAGCGTGTCGCGGACGTGGACCACTCCGGGCGTCCCGCCGTCGGGATCCGCCACGAGGACGCGCAGGTGCCCCGACCGCGCGGCGGCCTCCTGCACGTGGGCGGCCGTGGCCCCGGACGGCACCGTGGTCGGTGCGCGGTCCGGCGCGATCAGCGCCTCGACCGTGAGGTTCTCGAGCTCGAGGACGCCGGAGAGCTGCCGGCGGAAGGACGAGTCCAGAGCGCCCACGGACGCGGAGTGCTCCACGAGGTGCCGGATCGTGTCCACGTCCTGGCCGCCGACGGCCGCGCGGTTCACCGGGGTGACGCCGCTGGCCGAGACCAGCCGGTTGGCGATCGAGTTGACCCAGCTCAGCAGCGGCCGCACCAGCCAGATGAAGCCGCGCGAGGGCACGCCGATGAGCTTGGCCGAGGTCTCCGGGTAGGCGATCGCCCAGGACTTCGGCGCCATCTCGCCCACCACGAGGTGGAGGAAGGTCACGAACAGCAGCGACAGGCCGAAGGCGGTGCCGTCGGCCAGTCCCTCGGGGGCGCCCCAGGAGGCGAACACGGGGCTCAGCCACGCGTCGACCGCCGGTTTGGTGACGGCACCGAGGGCGAAGGTGCACGCGGTGATGCCCAGCTGCGCGCCGGCGAGCATGATGGTCAGCTCGTTGATGCCGCGCAGCGCGGCGCGGGCGGAGCGGTTTGTCGCGGCCTCCGCCTCGAGCCGGTGGCGGCGCGCGCCCAGCAGCGAGAACTCGACGACGACGAAGAACGCGCTGAGCACGATGAGCAGCGCGGTCACGGCGACGACGATCAGCGGATCACTCATCGGTCCCCCTCGCTCTCGGTCTCGGTCCTGGTGTCCGGGCGGCCGGCGGTGCCGTCGGCCGGGTCGTCGTCCTCGGCGGTGGTCTCCACGAGGCGCACGAGCAGTTCGCTGGGGACGTGGCGGGAGAGCTCCAGCACCTCGACGTCGAGCACCCGGTGGACGGGGTGGTCGAGGACGAGGTCGCGGGGGTCGTCGGGCAGCTCGACCCGCACCACCTCCCCGGAGGCCGGGAGCTCGCCGAGGTGGGAGATGAGCAGACCCGAGATGGTCTCGTAGTCGCCCTCGGGCAGCTCGTAGCCCACCGCCCGCTCGACCTCGTCGACGTGGATGTCACCGGTCATCCGCCAGGTGTCCCCGTGCTCGGGGGTGATGGTGGCGGGCGGTTCGTCGTCGTGCTCGTCGGTGATCTCCCCGACCAGCTCCTCGGCCAGGTCCTCGACCGTCAGGACGCCGGCGAAGCCGCCGTACTCGTCGATGATGCAGGCGATCCGGTTGCGCGAGCGCGTCAGCTGCGTCAGCGCGTCGGGCAGCGACATGAGCGTCGGCAGCACGAGCGGGGGCGCCATGATGGTCGAGACCGGCGCGTCCTCGGGGGCGCTGCCGCGGAGCAGGTCGGTCAGCTGGACGACGCCGAGGGGCTCCTCGGTCTCGGAGATCACCGGGTAGCGGGTGTGCTCGTGGGCCATGAGGACGCGCAGCTCGCCCACGGTGGTGTCCGGGGTGACGGTGCCGACGTGCGAGCGGGGGATCATGGCGTGCTCGACGTCCCGGTCCGGGAAGTCGATGATGCGGTCGATCAGCACGGACAGCTCCTCGGGCAGGTCGCCGCTCTCCCGGGAGTCGGCGACGATGCGCTCGAGGTCCTCCACCGTGGCGGTCGAGTCGACGTCGTGCACCGGCTCCACGCGCACCAGGCGCAGCAGGGCGTTGGCGGCGTGGTCGAACACGGTGATCAGCCAGCCGAAGAGCGCGAGGTAGATCGTCGTGGAGCGGGCGAGCGCGCGGGCCATGGGCTCGGCGTTGGCGATCGCCAGGTTCTTCGGGTACAGCTCACCGAAGATCATCTGCACGACGGCGGCCACGACCAGGGCGACCACCGTGCCGACGGTGATGCTCAGCGCGGCCGGCACCCCGGCGCCGCCGAGCAGCTCGCCCAGGGACTCGCCCACCATGGGCTCCGCCACGTAGCCGATGAGCAGGCCGGTGACGGTGATGCCCAACTGGGCGCCCGAGAGCATGAAGGACGTGCGGCGGGTGACCTTGAGGGCGCGCTGCGCGGCCCGGTCGCCCTCCGCGGCGCGCGCGCCGAGCTTGGCGCGGTCCACCGACATGTAGGCGAACTCCTGGGCCACGAAGTACCCGTTGGCGGCGATGATCGCGAGGATCACCACGATCCCGAGGAGGAGGGTGAGGATCGCCCCGATCATCGGGAGCTCAACCCCGGGCGGGGTGAGCCGGGCCGGAGCCTGCGGCGGTGGTCAGTTGCGGTGGGGGAAGGACAACTGTCTCCCGGGTCGTCGGACGACCCGGGGCTGGCAGGCGATAGGCCCATGCTGCTGGTTCACACTCTTCGTCGATCGGGGGTTCTGGGGCGTCCCACAGTCTATGGCCGGACGCGGCACCGGCAGGTGCCGGCGCGTCATCTTCCGGGCCAATGCCCAGGTGCGGGGTGTCGTCAGGCCCGTGCTCCGTCCGTCACCGCGGCCTGCACCGACGACGACGGACGTCCCCGCCGCAGCACGGGGCAGCCGTGGTGCGGCAGGCCTGGCTATGGTGGAGAGGTGATGTGTTCCGCCGCTGCGCGCACCCGCTCCTGAGCTCGCCGAGGCCCTGCTGCCTCGGCCACGAGCCCTCCCCGTGGCCTGCCTCCAGGTCGCGGGCTTCCCCACGTTCCAGGAGACGGACCATGCTGCTGCGCACCTTTCGCACCGACGACCTCGAAGCCCTCATCGACCTCACCGTCCGCGCCTTCGAGCCCATCCAGGACGGCATCCGGCACCAGCTGGGGGACGAGCTGTTCGCCCGGCAGAACGGGCAGTGGCGGCAGGACTACCGCGACACCCTCGCGGAACTGACCGGTTCGGAGAACCAGGAGCGGTTCCTCGTCGCCGACGTCGACGGCGCCCCCGCCGGCTACGCCGCCTGGAGCACCCACCCCGGCCCCGTCGGGCTCCAGGGGGAGATCACGCTGCTCGCCGTCGATCCCAGGCACCAGGGGGCCGGTCTCGGCCGCGCCCTGATCGACGGGGCCTGCGAGGCGATGCGCGCTGCCGGCTGCGTCGTGGCCTGGGCGAGCACCGGTGGGGACGAGGCCCACACCTCCGCCCGTGCTGCCTACGCCGCTGGAGGATTCACCCCGCTGCCCACGGTGTTCTTCAGCCGTCTGCTGTAGTTCCTGACGGAGGGCGGCCCGTCCGCAGGGCTCCGGAAAAGGGTTCCCCCCGGGTCGTCGCCCGACCCGGGGGGAACCGACACCGTCGTTACAGGACTCGCTGCATCGTCACGGCTTCTCTGCCGTCCTCATCCGGAACGGGACTCCGTCCGGGGGCGCCGTCGCCCAGGAAGGCCAGGCCGCGCCGCAGCGTCAGCAACCAGCCGTCCCCGCCGAGCTCGCGCCACGGCACCCGGTCCTCCGGGGGATCGGCCAGGCGACCGATCACCGTGTACACCGACAGCACGGCGGCGGTGGCCACCATCAGGAACAGGAACGAGATCATGGTGAACTCCTTGCTGGACGTGTCCCGACCCGTTCCGGCTGGTGCGCGAACCGACGCAGAACTGCCGGGATCGGGACCGATGTGTGGGGTTTCTTTCTCCCACATCGACAAGCATGGATGGATCGTGTTCTCGGTACGAGTGGCAGAAATGACGACTGCCGGTCATTTTCTGCCAACTTGCTCGGGCCTCGTCGCGGAGCCGGTTCCGGGCCCGTCGAACGTGCACGCGGGTGGCGGAATCGGCGATCCGGTGGGCTGGTCCTGTCCCTGTGCCGCGGCCGAAGCAGCGCTCAGGAGGCGGTGCTCAGGAGATGGTGCTCAGGAGGTGGTCGCGAAGCGGCGGCGGTACTGCTGCGGGCTGAGCCGCCGGATCCGGGTGAAGTGGTGGCGCAGCGTGGCGGCGTTGCCGAAGCCCACGTCCGTGGCGATGCGTTCGACGGGCAGGTCGGTCTCCTCGAGGAGCTGCTCGGCCCGGTGCAGGCGCCGCGCGGTGATCCAGGCGTGCGGCGTGGTGCCCGTCTCGTCGCGGAACCGGCGGGCGAAGGTGCGCGGGGACATGGCGGCGCGCCGGGCCAGGGCGTCGACGTCGAGCGGCTCGTCGAGGTGCCCCACGATCCAGGTGAGCAGCGGATCCAGCGTCTCGGCCCGGTGCTCGGGGACCGGGTCCTTGATGAACTGGGCCTGTCCGCCCTGGCGTTGCGGAGGCACGACCATGCGCCGCGCCACGGTGTTGGCGGCGGCCGAGCCGAACTCCGTGCGCCACAGGTGGAGGCTGGCGTCGAGGCCCGCCGCGGTGCCGGCGCTGGTGAGGATGGTGCCGTCCTCGACGTAGAGGACCTCGGGCACCACCTGCGCGGCGGGGAACCGCTCGGCCAGTTCTCCGGTGTGCATCCAGTGGGTGGTGCAGCGGCGGCCGTCGAGCAGGCCGGCGGCCCCCAGCACGAAGGCGCCCGAGCAGATGGACATGAGCCGGGCGCCACGGTGATGGGCCGTGCGCAGCGCGTCGAGCACGTCCGCCGGGACGGGGGCGTGGCGGGACATCGCCGGGAGGACGACGAGGTCCGCCTCGGCCACCCGCTCGAGACCGTGGTGGACCGCCACGTCGAAGCCGGCGATCGTGCGGACCGGTTGCCCGTCGGGGCTGCACACGGCGAAGTCCATGACCGGCAGGCCGTCGGTGGAGCGGTCGATCGCCCAGGCCTCGCAGGCCACGCCGAGCTCGAACGGGGAGACCTCGTCGAACACGACGACGGCCACGTTGCTGATCATGGGTCCATGTTCCCAGCAGCGCGGCAGGAAGTCGACGACAGCCAGAAAAGAGACAGTCGCGGCAGGATTGGTGCGCGAGGAGAATCGATGCCAAGAGCATCGGGGCACGGGCGGACGGAATGGGCGGTGGACGATGGAAAGCACGGGTGAGGGCGAGCGCCGGAAGGTGGCCGTCCTGGGGGCGACCGGACAGCTGGGCGCACGGGTGGTGACACAGCTGCGTCAGCGAGGGGTCGACGTCGTCGAGGTCTCGCGCGGGCAGGGCACTGACGTCTACTCCGGTCAGGGCCTGGACGCCGCGTTCGACGGGGTCTCCACCGTGGTGGACTGCCTCAACCTGGAGACGCTGTCCCGTCGACGTGCCGTCGACTTCTTCACCACCGCCGCACGCAACGTGGTGGCGGCGGCGCAGCGGACGGGGGTGTCCCGGATCGTGTGCGTCACGATCATCAACGCCCGGGACCCCGAGGTGCACCGGTGGATGGGCTACTACGCGGGCAAGGCCGCCCAGGAGCGGACCTACCGTGCCGGGGCGGTCCCGGTCATGTTCGTGGCCTCGGCACAGTGGTACGAACTGGCCGAGACCCTGCTGTCACAGATGCGCATCGGCCCGCTCTCCGCGGTGCCCGGGATGCGCTCCCGGCCGCTGGCCGCCGACGAGGCCGCGGCGTTCGTCGTCGACCGTGTCCTGGAGGCCGGTGGCACCGCGACATCCGACGACGCCGTCATCGCCGGGCCCGAGGTCCGCGATCTGGCGGAGCTGGCCCGTGCGATCGATCAGCGCCGAGGCGGACGCCGGAAGGTGGTCCGGGTTCCGGTGTCCGTCACCGCTCTCGGGAACGGCGGTCTCCTGCCCCGGGGGGACTTCACGACCGCACCGACCCGGTTCGAGGACTGGCTCCGCGGCACCTCCTGAGGAGGGTGGTTGCTGACGCCTGCCGGTTCGAGATGGCATCAGCCCACGTCACTGGGCCTCCACATGCATCGACGCCAGGCGGGTGTGGCGCACGCGGAGGCTCTTCGGTCATTGCACAGGAGTCGCCTGTCCTGTGCTCAAGGACCCGGTGCGCAGCGAGTGCGGGTAGGCGGGGTGTGCAGTGATCGTTCGTCCGGCGCGCAGCTGTGACGTCCCGCGTCCTGTGCCACCTCGACGGCGGGCGGGTCCGTGGAATCCGTTTCGTATTGCAATTGACACGTGGAGATCCACCGCTCCGCCCGGAAGCACGGCATCGACGACGCCGACGTCAGGCAGGCCGCCGACGGATTCCTGGTCGCCGACCCGATCGGCGACGACGCGCCGGCGCGGGAACTGTGCCTCGGTGTCGACACTCGCGGGCGGCTGCTCGAGACCGTCGTCCCGTTCCTCGACAACGGCGTCGAGCTCATCGTCCACGCCTGGCTCAAGAGCGCCTGACGCACAGGTCGCACGACGCGACCTCGTGGCCTGGTGGGGAAGCTGGTCCTCGTGGACATGGGCCGGTTCGTCTCTGTGTCCAGGGGTGTCGCTCAAGGGGATCCGGGTGTG